>JAJQDJ010000001.1 GCA_021202205.1 Erysipelotrichaceae bacterium | reverse complement strand
ATATTATCTCATATTTATTATGGTATTAGAACCACATCACTATTTGACGCATACATTGAGTATACTATCAGGAAAAAACAATTCATATAAATCCTGATCAGTATAATCATTCAACGTTGACATATCAAATTCAAGTTCGATTTTTCTGTCAAGTACTTTTCTTCGTGATCTTTTGGAAATGTGATACTGTTTTTCAATCATGTTTGCAGTAATACCTTTTTGATCCAGTTGAAGAACCTTGCGTACATCAATCTTTATTGCCATATATTATGGCCCTCCTTTCTTTATATTTGAGATTTCATCTCATCTATAATGATAGGAGATTCAAGCTAAAAAAGCCACCTTCAAGTGGTGACTTTGCATAGAATGGTTATTTTTATTGTACTGGTGACTTTGCGTAGACAGGTGGTGACTTTCACGCGATTGGTGGTGACATTACCAGCGAATAATCAGTATACAAGCATCCTGATGAATACTTTGAAAAAGCTAATCGAGAGAAGCAACAAAAGATGCAATCAGAAAAAGGCATCAGCAAACGTAAACAAAAACGATTACAAAGAAAAATGAGAAAACTAGAACAACAAATAATTGTTTAAAAACGTAGTTCAGAAATAGAATAGTGCTTCGTGAATAGCACTGAGCCGACGCTCCGAAGAAGAACTAGAAGCAACGCCCATGGGCGGAGCAACTAGCTACGACTTTGGACGTGGTAATTCACAGGTGTACATATTTATCATATAAACATCGCTATTTATAATATATTTAAATCAAAAATAGGCCAGTTCAATGAACTGGCCATATTTATATATTATGAAGAGCTATCTTATTCATAGAATACTTTTGTATAATTGCGTCGTGTGTCAAAAATATGATAAATATATACAGTGTCTTTTATATGACGATATATTGCTATACATTTTTTACTTACAATAAACATTTTGTACCCTTGCTCATTCAACCATTTATCTGGTGTTGCAGAACCCATATCAGGATAAGCTTCTAAATTTTCAATAGATTCTAGTATTTGATTATAAACTTTTGAAGCAGTATTAGACCCGAAATTTAATAAACAGTAATCTTCTATGCTTTTTAGATCTTCCCAAACCACAGGAAGAATTTCAACTTTACATGTCATATAAACGATCTTTCAACTTTTCTCTAGCCTCAGAAATACTCAATGTCTTCTCACCATTAATTCTTTGTTCTTCAGCCTGGAGAACTTTTGCTCTTAACTCTAATATTTGTTCTCTTCTTTCAAAAGAATCTATATCCATTACTACCAAGTCAGCTTCTCCATTTTTAGTAATATAGATAGGTTCTTGAGATTCTTTTGCTAACTTTGAAATAGAAGAATATTCATTTCTTAAGGTTGCAGATGCCTTAATATACATAATATCACAGCCTTTCATATCTTTTTTTTGTATAATTATATCATATAATTGATATAATGTAAATATTCACTAGGAATATTATATATCGCTCAAGCATAATGGGCATCATTTATATTTGTCATACAATCTCATTATATTCTTCCACTTCTGTATAACTTCTCTCTAATATCGGGACATTCTATGGTAGAGGATGGTATTGTGATAAGAACGGCATATCCAGAGGTACCACCACGTGTAGAATATAGTTTAAGTCTTTTAGGTGAATCAATGCGACCAGTCATTGCATCAATGGAATAATGGGGCAGTGAGTATAAGAAATCATTTGAATAATGATTTCTTTTTTAGAAAATATTATCAAATAATTATATTGATATATACTAATTATCAAAAAAGCTGAATAATAATCCAGCATATTTAAAGAACGTTGATTTAAAAATCAATGTTTTTTATTAAGATTGTAAAAAATATTGTTGTAACCATTGACATTACAACAAACAGATGCTATATTATTGTTGTAATAAGAAATATTACAACAATAATATAAAATGGAGGAAATCAAAATGAACAAAGTAGTAGAATTTTTAAATGCAAACCCAGTACAATATTTGGCAACTGTAGGTCGTGATGGAAAGGCTAAATGTCGTCCATTTATGTTTAGTGGAGAAATGGATGGTAAATTATGGTTCTGTACTAATAACACAAAAGAAGTTTATAAAGATATGCAAGAAAATGCAGAAATTGAAATTTCAGTATCTAGTCCTGAATATGCTTGGATTCTTTTACATGGTAAAGCAGTATTTGAAAACAATATGGCTGTAAAAGAAATGTGCATTCAAAATCCTATTGTTAAAGGTCAATATGGAGAAGCTACAAATCCTATTTTTGAAGTATTCTATTTAGAAGATGCACATGGCTTAATTGCTGATTTTTCAGGTAATCCACCTTACGAATTTTAGTTAAAACATTATTATTCTTCAGGGCAAGGTGTCATTCCTGACTGGCAGTAGAGTCTGCGCGCTAACGCTGAAACGGTGTGATTCCGTTACCAACAGTATAGTCTGGATGAAAGAAGATATGACAAGGAGTTCTGTATATAAGGAATTTTCTTAATTTCAATCATATCTCATAAGGAGATTTATGGAAATTTATACAAAAAAAAGTCACTTATCAACAAGAAAAATAACGATGATAGCAACTTTTGCTGCTATTTCGTTTGTATTAGCTTTCATTGAATTACCAGTACCATTTTCACCATCATTTGCGAAATATGATTTATCAGATTTACCTGCTTTAATAATAGCATTTGCTTATGGCCCTATGGAAGGTATCATGATAGGATTAATTAAAAACTTACTTCAATTAACAACAACTTCAACAGGTGGTGTTGGTGAATTTGCGAATTTTGTTATGGGTGGTAGTTTTATATTTGTTGCAGGTACGATTTATAAATTTAATAAAACTAAAACAACTGCTTGGATTTCTATTGTTGTAGGAAGTATCGTTGTGAGCGTTATGGCAGCAATTATGAATTATTTTGTCTTGTTACCACTTTTTGAAACATTTATGCCACTTGATCAACTTATTCAATCATTTAGTGCATTTATACCTTTTATCAACTCTAAATTAGATATTGTATTATACAATGCTATACCATTTAATTTAATAAAAGGACTTATGATTGGTATAGTGACAATGCTTGTTTATAAAAGATTATCAAAGATTTTGAAAGGAAAACTATAATTATGAATTATCTAGATATACTTGTTAATGACATACATTCAACAACAATTGCTACAGTAGATAGTGAAAATAAACCAGTTACAAGAGTCATTGATATGATGCTCTATGATGATCAAGGTGTTTATTTTTTAACTGCTAAAGGTAAAGAATTTTATAAACAGCTTATGGAACAAAAATATATCGCTTTATCAGCTACTAAAATTAAAATTTCAATATCTTTGAGAGGATATATTGAAAATATTGGATATGAAAAATTAGATGAAATATTTGATAAGAACGAATATATGAAAAAGATTTATCCTGATAATACGAGAAATGCTTTACAGGTATTTAGATTATATGAAGCAACTGGTGAATATTTTGATATTAGTGATCCTTCTCATGTATCAAGGGATAGTATTACCATTGGTGATATATCACAAAAAGTAAATGGCTATTTTGTAGGAAAGGATTGTATTGGATGTAAGCTTTGTTATTCGGTTTGTCCTCAAAAATGCATTGATATATCTAAAAAACCTGTTGTCATTGATCAAAGTCATTGTTTACATTGTGGTAGATGTGCTGAAATATGTCCAAAACAAACGATTGAAAAGAGATTATAAATAGAATCAATCAAGATTCTATTTTCTTTTTGTAAAATAATATTTCAATTTGATTAAATAAGCTTTATAATTATTGATAAGGAGGAAGAAATTTATGTTTTCAAAAGATTTTTTATGGGGTGGAGCAACAGCAGCCAACCAATATGAAGGAGGATACAATGAAGGTGGAAGAGGTTTATCAAGTGATGATGTTGTTACAAATGGTACTCATAGAGAACCTCGTTGTATTACTTATGTTACTAAAGAAGGTGAAAAGGTTAAAGTACCGATGTTTGTAGGTGGAGAATTACCTGAAGGTGCTAAGTTTGAATGTTTTGATGATTGTTTATATCCTAATCATGAAGCAACTGATTTTTATCATCATTATAAAGAAGATATTGCTTTAATGGGTGAAATGGGATTCAAGTGTTTCCGTTTATCTATTGCTTGGTCACGTATTTATCCTAAGGGAGGAATGCCAGATGAAGAACCTAGTGAAGAAGGTTTGAAGTTCTATGATAATGTATTTGATGAATGTCAAAAGTATGGTATTGAACCATTGGTGACTTTATCACATTATGAAACACCTTTAGCATTAACAGAGGCTTGGAATTCTTGGGCTGATAGAAGAACTGTAGATTGTTATATTAAGTATTGTAATACAGTATTTAATCGATACAAAGATAAAGTAAAACTTTGGTTAACATTTAATGAAATCAATTGTATTGAATTATCACCTTGGATGTCTTCAGGAATCATGACGTCATCAAAACAAGTAAAGCTTCAAGCTGCTCATCATCAATTTGTGGCAAGCGCAAAGGCTGTTATTTTAGGTCATCAAATTAACCCTGAATTTAAGATTGGTTGTATGTTAGCTTATACTTTAACATATCCATGGGCTTGTAATCCTGAAGATGTTTTAGCAGCATGGAAAGCTACACATAATAATATTTTCTATACTGATGTCCAATGTAGAGGTTATTATCCAAGCTATCGTTTAAAGGAATTTGAAAGAGAAGGCATCGAGATTGTTAAAGAAGATGGCGATGATGAATTACTTATGGAAGGTAAAGTTGATTTCTTATCATTCTCTTATTACATGTCTCAAGTCGCTGCTGGAGATCCTAGTCAATTTGAAGCTGCTGATGGTGGAAACTTATCAATGGGTATTAAAAATCCTTATTTAAGCGCAAGTGATTGGGGTTGGCAAATTGATCCAACTGGCTTAAGAAATGCTTTAAATGTCTTATATGATCGTTATCAAATGCCTTTATTTGTAGTAGAAAATGGATTAGGTGCTTTTGATAAGATTGAAGAAGATGGATCAATTCATGATGATTATCGTATTAATTATTTAAGAGGTCATATTAAAGCTATGGATGCTGCTGTTAACGAAGATGGTGTAGACCTGATGGGCTATACCATGTGGGGTTGTGTTGATCTAGTTTCAGCATCTACTGGTGAAATGGCTAAACGTTATGGATTTGTTTATGTAGATAAATATGATGATGGTACTGGTGATTTATCTAGAAAGAAGAAAGATTCTTTCTATTGGTATAAGAAAGTTATTGCATCTCAAGGTGCAGATTTAGATTGAGCCACAAATGTGGCTTTTTATCTTACCCTAATTTATGTTATACTACTATTAGGGGATGAGATAATATTAAAATTGGAAAATACGAAAAATTGTTTAGGAATAAGAATTATAGGAGACTATAATGATTTAAAAGAACTATATGATGCTATAAATATTGTTGGTAATGTTCATTTTGATTTGTTAGAAAAATATACGAAAACAAGATTAGATATCGATAATATTGAAAAAAATGCTGTGCATGAAAATAATGAAGGTTTAAAAAATTACATGATGATGTTTTGTGGAGATTTAAAAGAAGCTTATAATGGACGAAGAGGTGTAGTATATATTGGTAATGATGAAAATGTTTATTATTCATGTGTTATTTTATATCCGTGGCTGTCTTTTTTATGTTATCATTTTCAGCTATGGCAGATGAATATATAAGACAAGAAGATTTAAGAATACTAAATCAACCATGTACAATAATGGATTATGATGGTTATAAGATTATTTTAAATATGTTTTCAATGAAGGTATGGAATTGTGTTAATTCATTCTTAGGTAAACAAAAAACTCAAAAAATATATATGATTATTCAAGAAAAAGTTGAAAACATTATTGGTGACGCTATTTATATTGATGCTTATTGTAATTATTATTCTGATCAAGAAAAAACATGGAAAAAAGAACATAAGGCTATGTTGTTAGCATTACTTTATGAATATATCATTTATGAAGATAAAGAAAAAAGTAAAGAATATAAACAAGCAATTAGAGAAGTTGAAAACTATACACAACAGACATTTTTATCAAATGATAAATTTAAAAACGATGTGCTAAAAAAATATCATCAACAATGACATATGGGTCAAGAAGATTTTAATAAGTTTAAAGAAAGTTATGGCCATGTTGATTGGAATAAGATAGATTTATAAATCCTAGTGGAAGTTATTGAATTTTAGGTTCAAAGACTTTTTTAATGAGTCTTGTTACAATATATAAGAAAGGAGATTTATATGAAAGTTAGAACAGATTTTGTTACAAATTCGAGCAGTAGCAGTTTTATCATTGCAAAAAAGCAAGGATTCACAAATGAGCAAAAAGAAGCTATTATTCATTGGGCTGAGGATTTATTTTTTGAATATACTCAAACATTATTGAATAAAGAAGATGTTCAAAAATATTTAGATGAAAGCTCAATTAGATATCATCAAGAGGAAATCAATGATGCATTGGATAAAGGATTGATTGTTTATGCTGGAGAGGTTGATTGTGAAATACCTGTACTTTGGAATGAAATTTATGAAGATTTTTGGGATGCCTTAAATAAGACTGGTAAGAATGATTTTATTGGTATTGATATTGATATGAATTATTAATTTTTTTATAAAAGCGTTTATTTGTTTGCTAATGGCATACCAAATAGATGCTTTTTTCATATATAATAAGTTCAAGGAGAAAATTATGGAGAAATTAAGTATTAATAGTTATTTAAAGAAGTGTTTTATTGTTTTTTAGCATGTTTTATGATGATTTCACTTGTGGGATGTAGTGATGGTGATGATACTACTACTAGTGATGATAGTAGTAGTACAACAGAGGAAACAACTGATAATGAAATTACATTTACAGAGTTAACTGTAGTAGATAATGATGAATGTAGCATTGTTATAAATGGTATTGATGAAGATGGATTCTGGGGATATACATTAACTGCTGAATTAGAAAATAAATCAGAAGATGTTACCTACATGTTTTCAGTAGAAAGTGCTTCTGTTAATGGTGTGATGAGTGATCCATTGTTTGCTTCTGAAGTAGCTGCTGGTAAGAAATCTAATGAAGAAATTAGTTTTATAAGTGATACAACTTTAGAAGAAAATGGTATTGATGAATTTACGGATATTAAATTAACATTTAGAGTTTACAATAGTGATGATTGGGAAGAGGATGATGTTGCTAATGAAACAGTTCATGTTTATCCATATGGTGAAGAAAAAGCTACAACATTCACAAGAGAATCTCAGGATAGTGATAATGTTTTAGTTGATAATGATGATGTCATGGTAATTGTAATTGGGTATGATCCAGATGATACTTGGGGATATGGTGTTAATTTATATTTGGTGAATAAAACAGATACAGAAGTAATGTTTAGTGTAGATGATGCTTCAATAAATGGTTATATGATGGATCCTTTCTATGCCACGGCAGTAAATGCTGGAAAAAGTGCTTTTAGTACAATTTCCTGGTATGATTCAGATTTGGAAGAAAATGCTATAGAAGATATTGAAGAAATAGAATTTAAACTATCAGCTTATAATAATGATGATTGGTTAGATGATTATTATGTTGATGGTCAAACTGTAACATTGAACCCTTAGGAGATTATGACAATGATTATTGGAATATTACTTATTATTTTAGGTGTTATAGGTATAGCAATGGGAATGATTATGTTTGGTGATATTGGTATTGCTTGTATTGTGGGAGCTTTAGCTGCATTACTATCAGGCATAGGATTTATATTTACTAATAGAAAAATAAAAAAATTAAATAAAAAATCGGGATAAGAATTGAAGTAAGATATTTGAAGTTAACATAAAGACTTATACTAGATGTATGAGTCTTTTTATATTCAATAAATAACAAATGTTATTTATCTATTGACGTTTCTTCGTTTTGCGTTTATAATAACAATTGTTACGTAACTTATGTTATTATAAGGAGGGAAGTATGAAACAATTATCAAAAGAGACAAAATATTTGTTGATGATAGGTATGTTGTATTTAGCAGGTACAAATATAGCGATGACATTTGTGAATGTTTATCTTATAAGGCTTACTAATAATATTGGTTTTATCATTATACAGAATATTATTAATTATATTGCGTTATTATTAACTTTTATAGTTGGTACTAAGCTTATTCATAAGTTAGATTTAAAAGTTATCTTAGATATAGGTATTATATCAACAAGTTTGTATTATTTAAGTATTCTTATGTTACAAAAGAATGCCTCTTCATTACTTATACCTTTAGGTATTTTTAATGGAGTAGGGCAAGGATTCTATTATTTTTCTTTTAATTTATTAACGGGTAAGTTAGTTAACGAAAATGAACAAGGACGATTCTTTTCTTATCAACAATCTTTTAGTTATATTTTTGGTGTTGTTACACCATCCATTTCAGGTTTCATTATTGCGAGATTCACCACTTTAACAGGTTATTAGATCTTATTTAGTTTTGCAGTTTTGTTATTTATATTAGGTATGATGATATCTAGAAATATGAGCCCTTTTAGTGAAAATAAAGATATTAGAATGATAGAAGCACTAAAAGTCAAACGAAACAAATATTGGGATACACTTAAATATTATAGTTTTTCTAATGGTGTTAGAGAATCTATTTATAATCAGATATTTACTGTATTTGCTTATGCTATTATTAATAATGAACAAATCATAGGCAATTGTAACTCTTTAATGGCGTTGATTGGTATTATTAGTTCGGTATGTATTGCTAGTCGTATCATTAGGAATAACCAAAAACACTATCATTTAATAGCATCAATCATATACTTTGTCATATGTATGTTGTTAGGTATAACTAAAATAACTATAGCATTAGTAATATTCTATATATGTATGGGATTGATATATTGTTGGAATAATACCATATATCAATCCATGAAATATCAATTATCCAATGCCTCTGCTACAACATTAACACCTTATGAATATATTACTGCTAGTGAGTTTCCTATTGCATTAGGAAGAATTACAGGATTAACTTTAGCATTAATATTATGTCAATTTATGAATACTATTCATGCCTATGGAATACTAATGATGATAGATGGAAGTATTTGGTTGATAGATCATATAGTGATTGATAAAAAAGTACAATGGCTAGAAGGAGAAAACAATGGAACATTATAAAATCAGTATTATTATTCCTACATATAATGATGTGGAAGCCTTAGATATGACAATTCAATCTATATTAAAAAGTGATTTTAAAGATTATGAAATACTTATATGTGATGATGGATCAAATGTTGATAATTTAAGTATAGTAAGGAAATATGAATATCCTATACGCAATGTCATTAAGTTTATTTTTAAGAAATTATATGTTAATGACTTTACGGGT
>JAJQDJ010000316.1 GCA_021202205.1 Erysipelotrichaceae bacterium | reverse complement strand
CAATGTTTTTTTATTTTAATGACGCACACGGTGCAAATGAGGTTTTAATAAATAAAATAAATAATATATTGAATAGTCGTTTGCATCTTATTAACAAATATAGATTGCTGTTCTTTAAGCAATGCTTCATCTAAAAACAAATGATAACTGCGTTCTCTTTGTTTTTGTAAGATACGAAATCGTTTATTAAGAAATTGATTTTCTATTAATTCTAAAATATGATGCTGATAAACATACCCTGCTTCTAAATATTGGCGATTCATTTCCTGCAATGTTGTTAAACGTTTATAGGTAAAAATGGTAATCAAAATAGACATGAATATGACACATAGTGCCATTTTATAATTTAAGATTAACATTCCTATCATAAAGACAATAAAAGCGGACCCATCAATAAACAATCTTTCAAAACAGGCACTGCTCATTTCACTTAAATCAAATAGACTTAATAGTTGACTTTGCAATGCTCCTTTATCTTGATAAAAGAAAGAGTATGGCTGTTTTAAAAGATTCATAGAAGAAGCAAATACATCATCTTCATCAATTGCTCTTTGCAAGTGTATCATTTCACCTGTCTTAGTTTTTTCTATCTTTGTTTTGATTATTTCTATTAAACAATAAGCCAATGATAAAACAGCCATATAAAAAAATGGTGTTGTAATTGTAATACGATCAATCAATACTTGAAAAAAATAACTACTAACATAACCCAACAAAGAAATATAGATACCTTTAAGAATTAATGAAGTCATATATTTTTTATAAGCAACAAATGTTTTTTTTAAAAACATTGCATATGGTTTGTAGTTTAATTTTGGAACACGACCCACATGTGTGATGGCAATCATACGACTGGTATAATTTTCCTCTAGTTCCTCTTGATACATTGTTAATAAACCCTTAGCAGGATCAGCGATTACATACTCATCATCTTTAATTTCATACAACACAACATAATGACCTAAATCCCCATAAATCATATAAAGAATACATGGCAACTTAATATTTTCCTTAATATCATCTAGTGTTGCTTCATATGCCGTAGCTTCAATTTGATATTCCTTGAGACATTCTAACATTCCTTTGATAGAAATACCATTTTGATTCATGCGGGCTTTTGTCTTTATTTCTTTAACTTCTTCTTTAAAACCATAATGTTTTAAAATCATCAGAATACAAAACGCACCACATGCTTTTTCTTCATCTTGTAATTCAATAATATATTTAACCATAAAAAAACCTCCTACTATTATATTCGCTCAAAAGTAGTGATTTTTCTTTTTTTAAAATGAACTTTTTTATTTTTTTAGATTAAATGCTTTGTAAAATGCTAGTAATATTTTTTAAATATTAATATTATGATACTAATCGATTATGATTTTAACAATAACAGGTATAATAAAAATGATATATTATTTTTAAAAGTGTATATGATGCATTGGCAAATTTTCATATATGCGGAAAAATTGCTCACATCAATATGAATTGAATAGCAGAAAATAGCTTATATCAAATATAAAAAGAAACCAAGCTAGGGTTTCCATTTATAACCATTTCAAGAGGGTCGTGAATAGTTTTTAAGACTTTAAGATTGAAATTAAATCATCAGGATTATTGATACTGTAAAATGCGATAATAGCGTTACTTAAAGTTTTAAAATTAGCTTTAACAATATGTCTTTCAACATATGGTGATACATAAGTGAATTTGGCCTTTATCATGCATCTTAAAATTTCAGCTTGTGATTTCAAATACTCTATATCTTTCTCTATCTTCGTTTGTTCTATGCCTTGTGCTATGCCTCGTTCTAATCCTTGCTCCATTCCTTGCTTTAATCCTTCATTTAAGCCTTCATTTAAGCCTTCATTTAGCCCTTGTTTTCTGGCTTCAATTTTAGCTTCTTCGATTATTGTGTTATCAATTTTAATCTGATCTTCTTCATCATATGCCTTCCAACGAGCTTCATCATCATTGAATTTTGTTAGCATGATAGTCATCTCCTTTATTAGTTCATCTGGTTTCTCATAAGGATAAGGAACATTATACAATAATATGTAACATAACTGTTCAGTTAATGTTAGATTATTTTTGCCATTTAAATGTTTTTCAATACGTTTTATTGTAAAAATTTTCGAAGTAAGATTTTCACCATCATATGGTAAACCACTACTACCAACACGTTTTAAATAATCATCTACAAAACCATTAAACATCGATAATGGTTTACCTAAATAGTAAACAGCTTGATAAAAATATGGAATATCCATGTAAGATTGACCTCGATGAATATGATCATTCATCATTCTAATAGCATAGTAATTAATACGTCTACGTTCATTAAGCGTTAAATCATAATTCTGAAACTCCAAATTATAATAACGGTGCTGATCATCTTCAATATAAAAATCAAGTCCCAGCTGTTTATGTGTAATTGACGAAACAGCAAGATGAGCATGCAATAGTGTAATGCTTTCGATTTTATCATGTGATAAGTTTTCACATAATCTCATAAGTATTTCAGGTTTTTGAGTTAATGCATATTTTAAAAACAAATCACTACAGTATCTGGCAAGAGTTCCACGCGTATCAAAATATCCTTTGAGTTTAGGATACACATTTTCCATATAATCCTTATAAAATTTTGTTTCTTCCAAATTTAACTCCATAATGTACCCTCCTACTATTATATACGCTCAAAAATAGTGATTTTTCTTTTTTTAAAATGAACTTTTTTTATTTTTTAATAGAAAGATACTTTATCATATTATAGCAAACATTATTACATATTGCAAATATTTATTTTGATTTATCCTACATTCAGATAAACAAAAAGAAGCAATCACATATGATTACTTCTACTAATGAAATACTTTTTTATTTTATACTTTTTAAAACTTTTTTTAATTTATCTATAAATTCATCAACATTATCTTCATTGATAATAAATGGAGGTAACATTCTTACAACATTTTCTCCTGCTGTTACGACAATGACTCCTTCATCTAGCAAACCTTTAACAATTGGTTTAGCACTACCATTGATAATTAAACCTTGCATAAGTCCAAGACCTCGATGACCTTCAACACAATCAAATTCGTTTGTAACTTCATCTAATTTTTCAATAAGATACTTAGAAATTTGTTGCACATGTGTAAGCATATCTTCTTCATCTAAGATTTCAAATACTGTTTTAACAGCAGCACATACAAATGGATTACCACCATAAGTACTGCCATGATCACCTGGAGTCATAGCTTTAGCAACTTTATCATTAGCCACAAAGGCTCCTACTGGCACCCCACAGCCTAAACCTTTAGCAAGACAAACAATATCTGGCATAATATCATATTGGAAATAAGTCATCATTGTTCCAGTACGGCCCATACCACATTGTACTTCATCAAGAATCAATACAATATCATGATCATCACATAATTTTCTTAAACCTTGTAAAAATTCCTTCTCACAAGGATTAACACCTCCTTCACCTTGAACTGGTTCTACGATAATAGCTGCGGTTTTATCATTAATAAGTGTTTTGACACTATCCAAATCATTGAGCATTGCATATTTAACACCATCAATCAAAGGCCCAAAAGCCTCCTGATAATGAACATTTCCTGTTAATTTAACAGACCCTGTAGAACGGCCATGGAACGAAGAATAAAATGATATAATTTCACTGTCAGCTTTCCCATGCTTTAAATAATAATACTTACGTGCCAACTTTAAAGCACCTTCAGTTGCTTCTGCCCCTGAGTTACAGAAAAATACTGCATCTAATGTCGTAGCTTCCACAACTGCTTCAGCAGCCTCAATACCGACAGGTGTATAAAAGTAATTGGAAACATGATTTAATGTATGCAATTGTTTGTCTAGTTTTTTTATATATTTTGGATAACAATGTCCGAATGAATTAACCCCAATACCAGCATAAAAATCTAAATATTTATGACCATTGGTATCATATACATAAACACCTTCACCTTTTTCTAAAATTGTATCATAACGCCCATATGCTTTAATATAGGCTTTTTCCCCTCTTTCATATAATTCCATAATTTAAACCCCCTTTATATTTTTGGCTAATAGTTCATACATATGAACAGCCTTTTCTAAAACTTCTTCATGGAAATTAAATGTTTCTGTATGTAAACTACTTTCGTAATCATCACATTTTGTACCTAGAAAAAAGAATATACCAGGTATTGCTTTTTGATAGTAAGCAAAATCTTCTGCTAACATTAATGGTTCATTTAATTCTCTATAGTTATCTTCAACAATAGATGAAAACTGCTGATATAAATGCATATCATTAATAACAGGTGGATATAAAGGTGGACAAGTCCACGTTATATGACATCCATAGGCTTTTTGTAAGCCGTCATGAATATCACCTAAATAACCCAGCATTTTATAAAACAGTTTCTCATCATAGCAACGTAAAGTACCTTCTAATTTTGTCGTACTAGCGACACTGTTACGTGCTGTCCCCCCAACAACTTTACCAATATTTAAAGTGGCTGGAGAAAATCGTGAAATACGTCTAGCAATCATTGTTTGATACTGATGAATAGCATCACTAGAAATCATAATACTATCGATACCATCTTGAGGCAATCCAGCATGAGAACCTTTACCTTCAATCGTAACATCTAATTCCCCACACATAGCCATGAGTGGCCCACTTTTACAAGCAATCACACCTTCATCTATCATCGGCATAAGATGCATCCCAAATATTGCCTTCACATGATATTGATCAAAAAGACCTGATTCCACAACAAGTCGAGCTGCTCCAGGTGATTCTTCAGCTGGTTGAAAAATCAATAATATATTATATGCAAAATCATAATCAATTTCAGTCAATCTTTTGGCAAAACCAAGTAAGGCACTCATATGTCCATCATGGCCACATGCATGCATACAACCTTTATTTTTTGATTTATAATCAACATCATTTTGTTCGTTTATTGGTAAAGCATCTATATCACTACGAAAAGCTAATGTTGATGCTTTTCCATGATCGATAAATACAATAGTACCTGTATCAATGATACTTTTCCATCGATAACCCATTTTTTCAAGTTCGCTTCGTAAATATGCTGCAGTTTGATATTCAGATAGTCCCAGTTCAGGAATCTGATGAAGATCCCTGCGCCATTTTTTTAATTGTTCCATAAATCTAAATTTTTCTTAAATCATCCATGAGCTGAGTTTTTTCTTCAGTACCCTTAGTTTTTTGTTCCTTTATAATACGTGCTGGATTACCTGCAACAACTGCACCTGCAGGAACATCACTTAAAACAATACTACCTGCACCAACGACAGCTCCCTTACCAATATGCACACCTTCAACAACAACTGCATTAGCACCAATAAGCACATCATCCTCTAAAACTACTGGAGAGGCACTAGGTGGTTCAATAACACCAGCAAGCACGGCATTAGCACCTACATGACAATGTTTACCAACAGTGGCACGTCCGCCTAAAACAGCTCCCATATCAATCATTGTTCCTTCTCCAATTTTAGCACCAATGTTGATAACAGCACCCATCATAATAACTGCATTATCACCAATCTCAACATGATTACGAATAATAGCACCTGGTTCAATTCTTGCATTGATATTACTCATATCAAGCATAGGAATAGCACTATTACGACAAGTCTGTTCCATATAAGAATCAACAATTTTATCTTTATTATCCTCTAGATACTGATTAATCAATTCTAAATCACCAATCAACACCTTACTTTTATCACTACCAAAAACATGAAAATCATCACTATCAGGTAAATCATAACCTTTTACATAAACTTTTACTGGTGTTTGTTTTTTTGCATCACCAATATATTGAATAATCTCTTCTGCACTAGCTAACATATATAATCCTCCTCATTCATTATTCCTTCAAAAGTTGTACGAGCTTTGCCCTGCATATAAATATGTCCATCTTCAAAACAAATATCTAAGCTTCCACCCAATAAATCTACCTTTACTTTTTCATCACATAAATCATTTAAATAACAAGCATACATCACAGCACATGCACCTGTTCCACACGCCATTGTTTCACCACTACCTCTTTCCCATACTCTCATTTTCACATGTCCACGATCAATGACATCAACCCATTCAGTATTGACAGATTCAGGAAACATCGGATGTTTTTCAAACATTGGACCAATACGTGCAATATCAAAATCCAAATCATCAACAAACATCACAACATGAGGATTCCCCATCGAAATTGCAGTTAAATAATAGATTTGTTGATTAATTTCAACTGGTTCATGAATCATAGTTTCTTTATGAAACAAACATGGAATATCTTTTGTTTGAATAATAGGTTCTCCCATATCCACTTTCACTTTATGAACATGACCATCTTTAACATCCAACCATACTTCCTTAACACCTGCTTTGGTTTCAATCATAAGATGTGTTTTATCTGTTAATTGATGATCATATACAAACTTACTAAAGCACCGTATCCCATTACCACACATCGATCCTTCACTACCATCCATGTTGAACATACGCATCTTAAAATCACAACTATCACTTTCTAATATAACAATCATTCCATCACTACCTATGCCAAAATGACGATCACTAATATTTTTTATAAATGTTTCATTCATTGGAATACTTTGATTAATTCCATCAAAATAAATATAGTCATTACCAATGCCTTCCATTTTTGTGAATTTAAGCATACTACCACCCCATTGCATGAAAATAGTTTAACATTTTTTTAAGATATTGAAAAGCAAAAATACAAATAATATAAACACTGGTACAAAAACCAGTGTTTAATTAGTAGAAATCGCATATAATACAATGGTGATATCCATGAAATATATGTTTAAAAGAGTCAATTCCTGTCTATTCATATTATTGATTACACTTATGATCATGATTATATATTATTATGGTAATGTTCTACCGACAATATAAAATGGGATAGTTAACATCCCATTTAAGTTTAAACTTGTATATCAAAATCATCATCTGGATTTTTCTTCTTATTCATAAAAATATAAACGCCAGCAGCAACTGCAACTACAGCTACAACACCAACAATAATCATTGTCATATTGCTGCCACTAGATACAGGAGACGAAATAATAATATTTTCAGGTGCTGAATCACTATACATTAATTCTAGCAAATCAATTGTAACAGTATTCCCACTTACATCGCCAACATTGCTTGTTACAGTATTAGGCATTGTTACAGCAATTGTCATTTCTAATCCTAAAGCTTTAAGCTGTGACACAGTATAACCATAAGCAGTCAAATCATCAGCACTACTTCCTGATGTTAAATCATCCATAGGAATAGTTAATACAAGTGAATCTTTACCATCTACTTCTTCTTCGCTAATAGCTGTAGAAACTTCAGTAGAACTTAAACCTGAAATTGTGACACAACTCCATTCTTCCCCATCAATCGTTTCTGTTGATTGTTTAATTGTTGCGCCGCTCAAATCTTCATCTGATACCTATTCTTCTTCAATACTTTCAAAGAATTCATCAGCTGTAGAACCATAAGCTTCTAAAAATGAGTTTTGTACTTTTATCACCATGGATGCTTCCATTGTCTTATCAGCATTAACTGTAATATTAATATTGTATTTCATACAACCAGTTAAGCTTAAGCACAAAACAATTAACGTTAAATATTTCATTACTTTCTTCATACGAAATCCTCCCTTAGTTTCATATTACCATATTTACCCATATTTTACCATATTTTATAAAATTGTTCTTTTCTTTTCCAAAATTACAAAGAATCCTCCACTCACATTTCAATATGCAATGAATCATATCATTTGTTTTTTGTTATCATTATTCGTAAAATGACAATAGAGGTGATCATCGTGGAAAGAATAAATAATGTTGATGTAGAAGTTATCAATGGTGAAATGGATAATAAAGAAATAATAGCTTATATTGATTATCTTAATGATAAGTTTCCTAATGAACAATTAACACAGCTTACTTTAACCATTGATGGTGATTATGTAGATATGCATTATCATCTTAACCCTTTACAATTTGAAAGAATCAGAAGAATTACAGGATATTTAGTAGGAACATTGGATCGCTTTAACGATGCCAAAAGAGCTGAAGAAAATGACCGTGTAAAATATCAAATATAGGAGTTATTCCTGATGAATAACTCCTTTTTAATATCTAATTTTGTATAAATCAATATCAATTCTTTTACTTGCCTGATTCTTTCATTGATGTATTTTTGTTTTCTTTTACTCATACTTTTCATTTTTCTTACATTTTTATTTTACGATACAGGACTTGAAAAAATAAAAAAAGTGCTTTACAAATATAATTAAATCTTATATAATAACTCTTGCCTACAGATGGCGGTGGTGGCGAAGTGGTTAACGCACCGGATTGTGGCTCCGGCATTTCGTGAGTTCGATTCTCATCCTCCGCCCTTGGTAAGATATAATTTAGAGATTCAGTCATAAATGTTATGGCAATCTCAAATTATATCCTTTTTATTTATATAAAGTGATTTAAATAAAAAAGAATATAAAGAATAAAATATAAATACATAACAAATAATTTAGAAGAAAAATGGGATTACTCTTACTTGGAGTAATCCCATTAATTATTAAACATTAATTTTAGGCAATAGTTTTTCTATTTGTCTTTGATTATTGAAATAATCAGGAGTTTCATCTTAACTTGTTATAACGATATTTGTAACTCCTAGTATATTCATTAACGTCTTCATATCAACATTGCTTTTTATACAGTTATCTTTGAATGTATTTCTTAAGATAAGAAATGTCACATCAAAACCATTTTGATTGCCTAGCTGTTTGAGCTTGTTTTGATAAGTTCTTTGATCTGGTAAACGATATGTACCATTCAACAAATACTTTGTTTCATCATATTCATCCATGAAATCTTTAATATATTCACACATAAAATCAGATAAAACAACTTGTCTCTTGCTAGCTCCTGTTAGGTATATAGTATGTAACAACGTCTTTGTTACATCATTATCCCTATTAACACTTCTTTGTACTATTTTATGAATATCTATATATTGTTCATCCAAATGGATATCACCATACTGTAAAGCACATATTTCACTAAACTTTAATCCCGAATATAGAGTCAATAGAATCGCAACGCTTAATGCATTATGATGATCATAAGAATACTTGAAAACAATGTTTTCCTGTTCATCAGTTAGTGTTATAGCATTTGATTTTCTTTTTATATCAATCTTAATACAAGAGAAATCTATATGATTAAGATGATAAGTTCTTTCAGCATAGGTGTATATGGATTTAATAATAGTTTTAAGAAATTTAACAGAACTATGTGATAAACCAAGTTCTAATTGATGATAAAGATAATCTTCCACAATTTGTTGATCTAAATTATCGATAGGATATTGATTAAAGAAAGATAATAAATACTTATTTACAGCTGTTTCATATTTATCATAAGATAATGGCTTAATAG
>JAJQDJ010000055.1 GCA_021202205.1 Erysipelotrichaceae bacterium | reverse complement strand
TGATAATCATATGATATTTGATGATACTGATATTTTTATTCCTGATACTGGTTTTATATCTATATTTGGTTATAGCGGTGTTGGTAAAACAACGTTATTAAAGATTATTATTAATCAATTAGATGTAAATAATATAGAAACAATAGAAACTATTGATAGAAACGAAATATTCTATGTAGATCAGTTTGCAACACTTTATAATAATATGAGTATTGAAAATCATTTTAAGTTAGTATCAGAAGTTTATTGTAGTGATTATGATAAAGATAATATAAAAGAAATACTCAATGATGTAGGATTGAAATACATTTCGATAGATAAGCTTGTTAAAACATTATCTGTTGGTGAAAGAAAGAGACTGTCTATTGCACTTGCTATTAGTGTTAATCCACGATTATTGGTTCTTGATGAACCTACATCTTCCATTGACTATGACACAAAGCTATCTTTATTAAATTTGTTAAAAGATCTTTCTAAAGATAGATGTGTACTTATTACAACTCATGAAACTGATTTCAAGGAAATGTTTGATATGATTTATAGAATTGAAGATTGTAAAATTAATAAAGAAAAAGAATCATCAACATCAGTTTTAACACAAAAATAAGAATGAAAAGTTGTTAAACCAAATCTAAAACAAATATCAAAATATAAATCAAAAAAAGACAAACAATCATTGTTTATATTATTTGTTGTTATAGTTGTTGTTTTGAATATGATTTCATTTCAACAGATTAGCTTGTATTTCACATATCAAAACACCTTGAATCTTACAGAAACTATGACCAATAATTCAATTTATTTTGTTTTTGAATCTATTGATAGAGATTTATTTCCAACAGGATATGGATTAACATCATATAATAATACTGAAGCAGTTTCAGATAGTGATGTACTTGATAGTATATCAAATATCGATCATGTTTTAGAAGTCAAACCTTATTATCAATTGAAAACAACAGGTTATTTTTCAAGATATGAGGAAATTGACACATCATCTTCAAATGTAAAAATATATGATAATGAGGATAATTTAATTAATAGCACACTATTATCGGATGATACAGCAACTCCAGCAATTGTCGCATACTATGATAATCAATACATATATTCAGATGGAGAAAAGTTAAATGGGAATTATATTGATGAGACAGCAGCTGTACAATTAGGATTAACTGAGGAGGATTTAGAGAACCCCGTAACTATTACAATGGAAGTAGGTATGCCTGTTTGTAATATTTATGCTGATAATGTTAGCGTTAGATATTCCTATAATGATGTATATAGTGATACATATTATATAAGTAGAAGTGAAATATTATATGATAAAATAGAAATAACATTACAAATTGATGGAATAATATCTGATTCAGATTATACGGATTATTATAATACAGATTGTGAAGGTTTGATTTATGTTGGTTATGATGAACTTACGAGTATTATTGATAGTTATTTATCTACAGATGTAAGAGAAGATATATTATTATATGAAGATGATAATGAAGTCGTGGTTGAATATGAACCATCTAATTATATTGTTTTGGTTGATTCTATTGATAATCTAAGTCAAGTTCAAAGTGATATGGAAACGTTGAGTTCTAAGGTTTTTACATATTCTCCTTATTCATATGTTAAGGAAATGACTAATTTAAGAGAATCAAATTTTAATAGTAACATTATATTAAGTGTTATTTATACTTTAATAGCATTGGTTGTTATTGTGATAATATTGTATCGTTATAATATTGGACAAAAGAACAAAATAGTTTTATATAAAAACTTAGGTTTAAATAATGAAGAAATACAAAAAGTAGCAAAAAATGACATCATGAATGTACTTAAACTATTTGTCATTGTTAATGTTATATTTTTAATGATAGAGATGGTTTATAATGGTGAATTTTATGGCTATAGTCAAATATTAATAACAACTTTGTTTGTTATGATAAGTGTTATAATAGCCTTCATTATTCATAGTATTAATAAGCTTATATTAAGGAGAGTACTCTATGATTAGTCTAAAACATATAAGTATGAATTTTGATAATCATATGATATTTGATGATACTGATATTTTTATTCCTGATACTGGTTTTGTATTCATAGTGGTGTTGGTAAAACAATGTTATTAAAGATTATTATTAATCAATTAGAAGTATCAAATATGGAAACAATAGAAACGATTGATAGAAACGAAATATTCTATGTTGATCAGTTTGCAACACTTTATAATAATATGAGTATTGAAAATCATTTTAAGTTAGTATCAGAAGTTTATTGTAGTGATTATGATAAAGATAATATAAAAGAAATACTCAATGATGTAGGACTAGAGTATATATCAATGGAGAAACTTGTTAAAACATTATCTGTTGGTGAAAGAAAGAGATTGTCTATTGCACTTGCTATTAGTGTTAATCCACGATTATTGGTTATTGATGAACCTACATCTTCCATTGACTATGACACAAAACTATCATTAATGAATCTATTAAAAGATATATCTAAAGAAAGATGTGTCCTTATTACAAGTCATGAAATTGATTTCAATAATATGTTTGATATGATTTATAGAATTGAAGATTGTAAAATCATTCAAGAAAAAGAATCATCAACATTAGTTCCAACACAACAACATGAAAGAAAAGAAATCAAACCAAATTTAAAACAAATATCAAAATACAAAACTAAAAAAGATAAAAGATCATTATTTATATTGTTTATAGTCATTGTCATTATACTCAATATGATTTCCTATCGACAGGTTGCCTTATATTTCAATAGTCAAATAGCTAATTCTTTAACGGAATCAATGACAGATAACTCTTTATATTTGATATTTGAAAATATAGATAGAGATTTACTTCCATCTGATTGGGATTATATTGTATTTTATGAATCTTATGCTATTACAGATATTGAGACTATTCATAACATATCTAACATTGAACATGTATTAGATGTTAAACCTTATTATCAATTATGCACGACAGGTTATTTTACAAGATATGATGATATAGATTCTTATGCTTCTAATGTGAAAATATATAATTCGGATGGCCATATGATTAATTCCCTTTCATTGGATGGGAATGCATCCCAAACTCCTGCCGTTATGCCGTATTATGAAAATCAAAATATATTATGTAATAGAGAAAAACTTGAAGGTAATTACATTGATGAAACAACCGCAAAACAATTTGGATTAAATGATATTGATTTTGAGTATCCTATTACAATCTCATTAGAAGTTGGAGTACCTGTATGTATGCTTAGTAGAAATGATACTATTACATATTTCGAAAACAATAAGCCACAGGATATATCCTATGATATAAGAAGTAATGATGTCTTATATGATAAAAAAGAAATAACTATTCAGATCGATGGCATATTATCCGAATCAGATTATACCAATTATTATAATATGAATAATTATGGATCAATATATGTCAATTATGAAGAATTAAGTCAAATAGTTAATGATAATTTATCAACTGATATTAGAGAAGAAGCTATTAACTTATATGATGATTTAGATGAAGTTGTTGTTGACTATGTACCTTCCAATTATATTATTTTAGTAGACTCAGTTGATAATTTGGATGAAGTTGCTTCTGATGTGGAAAGCCTGAATTCAAAAATACTGACTTTTATACCATATGCTTATGTTAATGAGATTGCTGATTTAAAAACAGCGAATTTTACAAATAATATCATTTTAACAATAGTTTATGCATTGATAGCTTTAATAGTAATCATAATTATGCTGTATCGCTATAATAGTGGACAAAAGAGTAAAATAATTCTTTATCGAAACTTAGGATTGAATAAAAATGAAATTCATAAGATATTAGGTTATGATATTCGAAAAATACTATTACCTTTTATAATCGTTAATATAGTATTGTTGATATTTCAAATGATGTATGAAGGTATTCTTTATAGTATAGGACAATGGTTTGTGTTGTTGACATTTGTGGTGATGAGTTTTGTTGTAGCAGGAATGATTTATTATATAAATAAGTTGGTATTGAGAAGAGCTATTCATGATTAATGTATGAGGAGAAATATATATGATAGAGATAAAAGATTTAAATATCATTTATGATAGACCAATTTTTAAGAAAGCACATATAAAGTTGTATAGAAATAACCTCAATGTCTTGATTGGTAAAAGTGGTACAGGTAAAACAACATTACTCAATGAAATAGGATTATTGAATAATTATTTAAGCTGTGAATATCATTTTGATGATATTGATGTCAATAGTTCTAAAGAATTGAATGATATAAGAAGAACAAAGATAGGCTATGTCTTTCAGGAAAACTATCTGTTTCCTAAACTCAATGTTGAAGAAAATATTCAGTTTGCAGCTCATCTTGCAGGGTTAGATATTACTAGTGAAGAAATAGATAAGTTATTAGATCTTACTAAGATAACTTATCTTAAGGGAAAAAAGATTGATAATCTATCAGGTGGAGAAAAACAAAGACTTGCAATTGCTTTCGCAATGGCTAAGCAGCCTGATTTATTGTTGTTGGATGAACCAACATCTTATCTGGATAATGAAAGCTGCATGATGGTTATTGATGTTATGAAAAGTATTGCTGACGAAGGCAAGGTGATTGTCTTTGTCGCTACACACGATAAACGTATGATGGATAAAGTTGATGTGTTGTTTAAGATAGAAAATTGTCAGATTGTAGCTGATAAGGATATCAATAAAACTGAATTTTATGAAATGACATCAAGAAGTGATAATTATTATAAACAGTCTATTAAGCAGTACATCAATATATCCAAGAGAACCATTAAGAAAGCCTTGTATATTCTTATGTCTATTACATTATTTATTCTATTATTTAATTTTGGCTACAGTAACTATTATCAAAATTATATCATTGACGAAGTTATCAATAGTCCATTAGAAGAAATAAGAGTGTATTATGGTTCTGACAAGAAGTTTGCGATTAATACCATAGAGAAGTATTTAAGCAGTGATGTGCAAAGCAAGATTAGAAATATCAATGGTGTAGAAGATCTGATACCTTTTTATGAATTATATCCTATGTATAATAATGAAAGTATCCTCATTCAAAGCTATACAGATTTATCATCCCATATTGATACAACTTATGATAATGATTCAGGTATTTATGTATCTTATTCATTAGGGAGCATATTAGAAGATGATAGTATCACAATAGATTATAATGGTACAAGCTATAATCTAGCAGTTAATGGTACTCTAGAAAAAGCCTATTACAATCAGTATAGTGACAATGGTGAGAAGATAATTTACATATCCTATGATAAATTAAAGGAAATCATTGATACCGATATGTCACCATATCTCTATATTGTTAAATTCAATAAAAATGTTAATCTGGATACTTTTGAATATGATATTAAAAACATTGATTCTAATATAACAATCTATTCATCTGTAGATATCAGTAATCTATCATTATTGAATAATCAGTTATTGGATGGTATTACCCAAATAACAATTGTACTTACTGTTTGTATCTTTATACTGATTGTCTATGATAGAAGCAAGGATATATCTGAAAGAATCAATGAGTTTGGACTGTTATATGCAAATGGTTTATCTCTTAAAGATATTATTGGTATTATCATAAAGGAATCACACATCTATGTGATAATGACAGTAGATGTATCTTTGACAGTATCCATACTTGTTGTAGAGGTATTATATCAGTTAGAAATTACAAAGATATTGGAATTAATATCTATAGCATTTGGCTTCTATATATTGTTACTGGCTATACCAACAATAGCTGGATATATCATACTAAAGAAGAATAGTATTATCAATTTAATACAATCATAAAAAAGTAAAAAAGGCGTAAAACAATGGTTTTATGCCTTTATGATCTTGCAAGTATGATGTTTATAATTTTTATTTTTACTATTGCTTTCGTAACTTATACCAACCAGTAACATATTATTTTTGTAATGTTCTAGTATTTTTGGATATTTGCGATCAATAATTTGTTGAATAGCTCCATTAACATCTTTGTTCCATTTTAATTCTACTAACAAAGCAGGATAAGTAGGATTGTACGGAATAAAACCAATATCCGCAAAATCGAATCCAGTTGGTAGTTGACGTATAATTGTATAATATTTATTTGCTGCAATATATGCAAAATATATTGTATAAGCCAAAGCATTTTCGTCATTATATTGAATAATAGAGGTTTCTAGATGTGCTTCTTCAATATATTCTGCAACTTTTTCTTCATTTAAATTCCAGGTAGCATTTAATAATTCCATTGAATTATTAAATGCATAAGTGGGTTCTCCCCAATTCATTTGCTTGATTGATTGGACAAATGAGTCTATAACTTCTTTGTTAGGAATATAGACTTCCTGCTTTGCTCCATTATAACCCAAATAACCAAGATGTATGAGTAAAGTCAAAACATCATCTTTAGAATTGAAAAGTGAAACATCGTTTTGGAATGAAGATGTACCTACTGTAATATGTTTTCCAGCCAATAAGTCAATAATTGTATCTTTTAATCTATCTTTATTCATTCCGATATATTCTTTTAAAGTTCCAAAAGTTCCTGTATTACTCCAATAGTTTCCATATTCTCTCTCTGCTAGTGCTTTTATGATAGAACGAGGACTGTAAATTGATACATCATTTTTTAAATGGTATCCATCGTACCATGATTTCATCATATTAAAATCCATATTATATTGATTACATATTTTTTGTACTTCTTTTTCTGTAAAGCCCATATAATGTTTTAAAAAGGATGGTTCTATCATTGATATTTCGTCAAACATATTGATAGCACTTTGGTCACCATATTTTTTATAGGTAATATACCTGTCATATAGGCCAATTCAACGTAATCTTTATCTTTTAATAACTCGTTCATAAAAACGAGGAATTTGTTTTTATCATCTTCTGAGGCATCAATATTTCTTAATACACAATCCCATTCATCAATGATGAAAATAAATTTTTCTTCTGTTTGGGCATAAATTTTATTGAGTAGTAAGGAAATTTTCGATTTCCTTATAGAAATATGATAATCTTGATTAATTTCATCAATGAGTTCTTCATTTAAAAAATCAATCATATCCTCAACAGAAGATGATATATCATAGAAATATTGCATATTAATAAATATAACGTTATGTTTATTGAGATGTTTTTTATAAATGTCAGTTTGAGCTATTTTTAAATCTTCAAACAAGGATGAAGAATTGCATCCTTTAGAAAAATAAGCAACTAACATGTATGCGTCTGTACTTTTTCCAAATCTACGTGGTCTGGCAACACAAATAAATTCATTTGTATCAATAGCGTGTTGATAGATTTCGTTAATTAGTAAAGATTTATCAACATATATTTTTTTGGATTTAGAAATTTTAAATCTATTATTAGTAGGATTCAAATACATACCCATGTTATTACACCACCTTTTTTACATTATATCATAAAGTTTGGTTTTTTAATAGTTTTACTGGTATAATGATATATAAGAAATAGGAGGATTTTAATATGTTTTGTGATTATCATGTACATACAGAATTTAGTGATGATAGTGAATATTTAATGGAAGATGTCATTAAAGGTGCAATAGATATGGGTATGAATGAAATATGTATTACGGATCATGTTGATTATGGTATCAAGAATGATTGGGATAGTGGAGTAGAAATAGAATATCGTGATGGGATGCCACTGGCTAATGTTGATTATCCAAAGTATTTTGAAGAAATTAATAGACTTAGAAAAATATATCCTATTACAATCAAACAGGGTATGGAGTTTGGTATACAAACTCAAACTATAAGAGATTATGAGAAGTTATTTCATCAATATGATTTTGATTTTATTATTCTATCAATTCATCAAGTAGAAGATAAAAAATTCTGGACTAATGAGTTTCAAACTGGTAGAACGCAAAAACAATATAATGAAAGATATTATCAAGAAATGTTGGATGTTGTAAAGAATTATAAAGATTATAGTGTTTTAGGTCATATGGATTTGATTGTTAGATATGATGATCAAGGTATTTATCCTTTTGAATTATTAAAAGATCAAATTGCTGAAATATTAAAGATTGTTATTGAAGATGGTAAAGGTATTGAAGTCAATACATCTTCACATCGCTATGGACTTAAAGATTTAACACCATCTAGAGATATCTTAAAGCTTTATAAAGATTTAGGTGGGAGAATTATTACTATTGGTAGTGATAGTCATAAAAAAGATCATTTAGGTGCCTATATAGAAGAAACAAAAGAAGAACTTAAGAAATTAGGTTTTAAAGAATTTTGTACATATGAACATATGAAACCTATTTTTCATGAATTATAAGAGGTTATATGAAAATTATAGCAGCAGTTGATAATCGTTTAGGATTGATGTTTAGTAAAAGACGATTATCACAAGACATTGAAATGCGTAAGGATATGAAAATATATGAACCCGTTTTTATGAATGCATATTCTTATAGTTTATATAAAGATTGCGTAGAATGTATCGTGGATGAAGATTTTTTAGATAATGATGGTTATAATTTAATTGAAAATGTATCAATAATACCATATCAGGATAATATAGATGAAATTATATTGTATAAGTGGAACAGAAATTATCCTGCTGATTTTTATCTGGATATTGATTTAACATTATTTTCATTAATTGACTCAATCGAATTTGATGGTAAATCACATCATTTGACTAAAGAAATGTATAGGAGAAAAGATGAGAAAGCGTAGAAGAAAGAAAAAGAGTTTTTTGAAACGTTTTATAATGATACTATTATCATTAGCTGTTATTGTATTTGGTGGATATATTGTTAGTGAAAATGTAGATATCGAAATAACACTAAATAATGATACAGTAATTGATTTGGATAGTATTCCTGATTATGATGAAGATCCTTATATAGAGATTAATGATAATATACCCTATTTTACTGATGATGAAATAACAACTGAAGTATTTGAAGAATATAGTGAATTAGACGATTTAGGAAGGTGTGGCGTGGCTTATGCGAATATTTGTCAGGAACTTATGCCTACAGAAAAAAGACAGTCTATTGGTATGATTAAACCAACAGGCTGGCAAATAGCGAAATATGATTTTATAGTTGGACAGTATTTGTATAATCGTTGTCATTTGATCGGTTTCCAACTAGCAGGTGAAAATGCGAATGAGAAGAATTTGATTACAGGAACAAGATATATGAATGTTGATGGTATGTTACCATTTGAAAATATGATTGCGGATTATGTTAAGGAAACAGATAATCATGTTTTATATCGTGTTACGCCATTATTTGACGGTGATTATTTAATAGCAAGTGGAGTAGAAATGGAAGCTTATTCGGTTGAAGATGATGGTGAAGGTATTTGTTTTCATGTTTATGTTTATAATGTTCAACCTGGTGTTGTTATAGATTATGCAACAGGAGATAATGAATTAGAGGAATAGTAAAAGAGCATCTCAGATGCCAATGTCATTAAGTTAAGATTTGGTGACATTCCCCTTCTCAAAAATTGAGAAGGG
>JAJQDJ010000099.1 GCA_021202205.1 Erysipelotrichaceae bacterium | reverse complement strand
CCTTCTCATTTTGAGAAGGGGAATGTCACCAAATCTTAACTTAATGACATTGCCTTGATTGTTTCTTTTCTTCTTTCAACATATGGTAAATGATAACGACAAACACTATTTCCAAATCCAATATAAGCAACTACCAACATTTTTACTCCTCCTTTAATAATTCAATTTTAATCTATATAATCAAAATTGAATATATATTTGGATACTAATGCAATTTGATTTCATAAATTTATAAATGTTATGAAATTTAGATTCATGTTCTAAGATAAGACACAACATACTATGGACATTATGTTCATTTTAAGGTATGTTTTTTAAAAAGGATGTGAAAATTATGATAACTGAACTATTCAATACAATTACTTTGACACCTCAACAACAACAGCTTGTCCAAAGTATAAATGAACATCCTGATTGGATCAAAAAATACAATGCTAAGGAATTAGCACAAATGACATATGTTAGCGCATCTACAATAGTACGTTTTACACAAAAGTTGGGATTTAAAGGATATTTAGATTTTCAAAAAACTTTTATTCGTGAATATACACATCAGAATACATACAATCAAACCATTCATAGTGAAAGTAGTATTAACGATGTTATTGAAATATTGCCTGCAATCTACCAAGAAGTATTATTAGAAACATCAAGAAATATGCAAAAAGAAGTCATTGTAAGAGTTATTAATTATATGTTACAAGCAAAGCAAATAGATTTTTATGCAAATAACAATAATTATTCTTATATTCAATCAGCAGCATTAAAACTCAATTCATTAGGTATTCATGCACAAGCATATAATACAATCAATCATGATTATGTTGATTCTTTTGTTCCAAGTGATGTTTTATCCTTTGTTATAAGTCATTCAGGAAATAATCAAACCATGGTTGATGCTTATTATTTAAGAAAGAAGCGCAGTCGTGTTATTGGGATTACTAGTCATTTGGATCATTCTTTAGAACTCATATGTAATGAAAGCTTCATCATTGATGCCTCTTCTCATGGATTACCTCATGGTATTTCTATTTATGGTTTGTCTATTCAATATGTCTTAGATTTGCTTATTATAGAAATGATGATTAAGAAAAAAAGACTATAAATTAAAAGAAGAAAACAACTTTCTTCTTTTAATTGGAAGCAAAAATTAATAACTTAACTACTTATTGAGTAACTTTTGAGCTTGAGCTAAAACTTTAGCACCATTCATTGTACCATAATCCTGCATATTGATTATCTCAACAGGTTTGCCAGGATACATTTTTTGTACTTTTTTTAATTCATATCTTACTTGAGGGCCAAGCAAGATAACATCAGCTGCATCACCATAAGACTTAACAGAGCCAACAGGATGAGCTTCAATTTGTGCCTCAATTCCTTGCTTTATGGCTGCTTCTTTCATACGATTAACCAATAGACTAGTAGACATGCCCGCAGCGCAAACTAATAAAATATTCATATTATTCCTCCTCGTAATATATCTATTAAATTTATTGTAACTTTTTTATTTCTATTTTTCCACATGATGAATTGCCCTATCTTATGACATTTGTTTATTTTTAAAAGTTTTTGAATCCGAGAAATCGTTTTCATAAATATTTGAAAAACCCTCATAAACCGTATATAATAGCAATAAGGAGAGAGTCTATGCAAGAGAAGAAAAATATATCAATCAAGGAAATAGCAGAATTATCAAATGTCTCAGTAGCCACTGTTTCACGAGTAATCAATAACAACGGTCGTTTTTCTGAAGCAACCAGAAAAAAAGTCCAAAAAGTTATTGATGAATATGGATATACAACTAATATGGCAGCTAAAAGTTTACGCATCTCAAAATCAAAATCCGTAGGTTTAATTGTTCCAAGTTTAGAAAATGAATGGTTTACCTCACTGGTTTTAGAAATAGAAAAATACTTTTTCGAAAACGAATATTCTGTTTTTATATGTAATACATCGCAAGACGAGCAAAAAGAAATAACTTATTTTCGCTCGCTTGATTCAAAATTAGTTGACGGCATTATGTGTATATCAGGAATAGAGGAAATTCCTACCCATGTTATTAGCCGTGATATACCAATTGTTTGTATTGATCGTAAGCCTAAAGATCATAGTAATGTTTATTATGTCGAGTCAAATCACTATAGTGGTGGTTATAAAGCTACAGAAGAATTAATAAAAAAAGGATGCAAACGAATTGTTATAGTTGTGCGAAATAATAGCTTATCTAATAACAAACAACGTTTAGAAGGTTATTATCAAGCTTTAAAAGATTATGATATTCCTATTTATCAAGAATTAATAGTATTACTTGATAGAGATGATAACTATGCTGCTGCCAAAGCAGCTATGAATAATTTAATTGCTTCAGGTGTTTCATTTGATGGCGTGTTTGCAACAAATGATTGGCGTGCATATGGTGTGTTAGTAAGTCTAGTGGAAAATAATATAAAAGTACCTTCTCAAGTTAAAATTGTAGGATTTGATGATATTTTTATATCACGTGCTTGTCATCCACCTTTAACAACTATCCGTCAAAATATTAATGGTTTAGCAACCAAAGCATCAAGCTTATTATTAGATTTAATGAATGATAATGAAATAGAAGAAAAACACTATATATTACCTGTAGAACTTGTACCTAGAGAATCCACAAAATTAGAGGTTTGATTTTTCAAACCTCTTTAATATTTGATATCATTTTCTAAATCTTCTCCGTTACTGGCTATGACTTTTTGATACCAATAGAAGGATTTCTTTGGATAGCGTTTTAAATCCAACAAATCTTCAAATTCACGATTAACATAAACAAAACCATAACGTTTTCTTATTTCTTTATGACTACTTAAAAAATCAATTGGACTCCAAGCTAAATAACCCATTAAATCAACACCATTATCCTCTACTGCTGTTTTTAAAGAAGCAATATGCTGTTGATAATAACTAATTCTTTCATCATCATAAACCTTACCATCGATTAGTTTTTCATCAATGCCAATACCATTTTCAACAAACAGCGGCTTATTATAACGATGATAAAGATCAATTAATGAATATCTTAAACCTTCACTATCAATCTGCCATCCCCATTCATTAGCTTTATAATATGGATTCTTAATTTGACGCGAATCAAATAATATTGCATCCTCTTTTGCAATAAGGTTTTCTATATCATTCATATCACTTTGCACGTTACTACGATAATAAGAAAAAGCCAAATAATCTAATTGCTTAGAAGCTTTTTTAACAATAGTTTGTTCTTCTTCGTTATAATTTATTTTAATATTTCGTGAATTTACAAAATGTTTAAAGTAAACAGGCAATTCACCTGATGTCATAATATCAAAAGGTAAATAATTATGCATCTTATTTTTAAAATCTGCGGCTATAATATCTTCACTTTTACAAGTTAATGGATAAAATGGTGCATGACCAATCATACCTCCTACCTTAGCTGCTGGATCAACTTCTTTTATCACATTAACAGCTTTACCATGAGCAATTTGAGTATTTATAGTAAGATGTGCAAATAATTCTGATTTACTCATTTCCTTTGGACAATAAGTTCCAGCTACTAAATCACTTTGATAAGGCGCTAAATTAATTTCATTATATGTAATCCAATATTTAACTTTTCCCTTCATTCTAGTGACAATTGATTGAACATGTTCTGCATAAAAGTCGATAACTTGTTTATTTAAAAAACCATTATATTCTCTTAACAGATGATCTGGCATATCAAAATGAACTAATGAAACAACTGGTTCAATATTTTTGCTTAATAGATAATCAATCATATCTTCATAATAATTTAAACCTGCTTCATTTGTTTCATCATCCCCCAAAGGATGAATTCGTGACCACACTATGGAAAATCGATAAGCTTTAAAACCCATTTCGGCCATTAAATCAATATCTTCTTTATAATGATGATAATGATCTGTTGCAACCTTAGTATCGCAAAACATCGGTTCTATGCCTTTTTCAGGAGTAACCACTAAAGTGTCATAAACATTCAACCCTTTACCATCTTCTAGATATCCGCCCTCTGCTTGAAAATTGCTTAAAGCACCGCCCCATAAAAAATCTTTTTTCATATATTTTCCTACTTTCTTATTTTGTTGTCATCATTAAAGTGAACTGTCCCATCATTTTAACTTTTGTGTTATAAGGAATCAAGAAATTATCTCCAAGCTTAATCTTTTTAGAATCAACATAACCATCACCTTCAACAACAGTAGCTAACTGATAATGATTGTCATGATATGAATAATCTCCCGTTATTTCTAATTTTGTAACTGTAAATGAATCATTAGAAATAAATGTCGTCTTTTTACAATGATCTGTTTCTTCAATAAATGGATGAATATCATTTTTCATATCCTTTAGATTATATGATAAACAATCAATAGCCTGTTGTAAATGAAGTTCACGTTCGTTACCATTATCATCTTTACGATGATAATCATAAAAACGATAGGTTATATCTGTTGCTTGCTGAATTTCATAAACAATACTACCCTTTTTTAAAGCATGTAACAATCCTGCAGGTAAATAAACAAAATCGCCAGTATGAACATCTAAGTGACGAATCAAATCATCATAGTTTTCATCATTAATATAATGCATAAGATCTTGTTTATCTTTAGCATTATGTCCATAAACAATTGAAGCGTTATCTTTTGTTTCTATAAAATACCATGCTTCATTTTTACCGGATGGATATCCAAGTTTTTTAGCATGTTCAGTGTCAGGATGAACCTGAATGCTCAAGTCATCTTCTGGTCCAACAAGTGATATTATAACCGGAAATACACCTTCTTGATTTCCAAATAACTCTCGATGATTTTCCCATAATTCTAGTAATGTTATGTTCTTATATGGATCACTCAAACAAATTGTTGAAGCATCTTTTTGTGCACTAAATGCCCATGATTGACCTATACCATCGGGAAAATAATCATATCCAAAATAATCCTTAACGAGTGTATGACCCCATATAGCTGGTCTAGGAATGGACTTGAAAAACAATATACTCAAAATGGCCTCCTTATAAATTGAATATTGAGAACAAAGCAATAATAGTTATGAAAACGCCTAAGAAAGTCGCAATTGAAAGCATTCTTGGCTGAACCTTATAATCATATTCTTTACTGTATAAATTATTGACCTGATGTGCTTTAACACTGTGATAATCAGATAATAATGCAATAACTAAAATAACAATTCGCATCCACATGCTTGTACCAATACTCCATGATGATGGCCATGGAAAAAAAGACAATACAGTAGCAACAACACTAGTAATAAAAGCTGCAAAAACATATGGATTTTTTAATTCTTCATTTTCTTGTTTTTTCTTACTATATTTACTTTTTTCCTGTTTCCTTTTTTCATTATATTTTTCAGAATAACTTCTTTGTTTTACTGTGATAACCTTTTCGCCACATTTATCACAAAATATTGCTTTATCATCGATTTTTTTACCACATTTACGACAATACATGAAATCCCGCCCTTCTTTTATAAAATAACATTTGTAAGATTCACTAATGCAATATAAATACTAATGCATATATCAACCCAGGCCATGCTTGTATTACCATTTGGCTGATAACCCTTTTTCTTATCTTGATAATCAATGACCAAAGACATTATTCCACATGCACAGGCTATAACATAACCAATAAAGCTTATAAAAAAGACAAATGTAGAATTAAATTCCATTGCTTCAAGCACCGTTGCAAGTAAAAAATCCAATCCTACTAAACAAACAAAGAAAATGAGTAATCCTAATTTACTCCAATTGTTTTTACGTGGATTATCCTTTAAATTAGGATCTTTTTTTTCTTCTTCAATGCGCTTTTTAGCTTTTTCTAAATCTTTTTGTGTAATTTTTTTGACTGGTTCACCACAATAAATACAATATATTGAGTCATCTGGTAAATCTTTATGACAATGAGGACATTCAATCATTTTTTCACTTCCTTTTAAAAAAAGCAGGTTTGTTAACAAACCTGCTAATAAATCTTATGCTTCAGTTTCAACTTGAGCGGCCTGTTCTTCATATTTTGCAACTTCAGCTTTTTCGTATGCCTTCCAGAATGGGAAGAAAATAATCATTCCTATTGCAAAGTTAATAAATACAACAATAAATCCTCCAATTGAACCACCTGCTGCCAAATATCCTAAAATAGGTGATGGCGTTGCCCATGGTAAGCTGATATATTGTTTACCAACAAAACCTATATCTGTTAAGAAATAAGTTAATGGAGCAGTTATTGTATGTGATAAAATAAATGGGATAAATAAGTATGGATTTAATACAACCGGTAACCCAAACATAATTGGTTCAACAATACAGAAAATTTCAGATGGAGCACTAATAGCAGCCAAAGTTTTTAATGAGGAAGCTTTTTGCTTGACATAACCATATAAACTAAGATTGGCCAACAAGATGATACCCATTGAGATAATCTACATAAGTTAGGTGTCCATGTATAAGGTAAATCAGCAACAGCTGTACCATTCATGAAGGCAGTATTGTTTTCTACAATCCATGTATTTAAGAATGAGCTAGTAACAGCACCAGTAATATTATCACCATGTAAACCAACTGTCCACAATAAAGCACTTAAGAATTGTTGTAATGTGTAGACACCAATATTATCAGCAGCTGATAAAACTGGTAATAACATATTTTGAACAACATCAGGAATATTGATTCCAGCAATTGTTCTTATACCCCAGCAAATAATAAAAAATAATGAAATAAGGAATAATTGCTGAAAAACTATCGGCGATTGCAGGAGGTACAGATTTTGGTAATGTAATCTTGATATTATATTTATAACATAAATCAATAACATTAATAGCAATTGCTCCAGCTACCATAGCTGTGATAATACCAGCACTACCCCAATAAGAGATATCAAAAGCACTATTTCCAGCACTTAAAGTCCCATCAGCAGCTGTAACTACTAAATTACCAACTGAGTTGTAATTTAATAAGATAAAAGCAAAGAAAGCACCAACAGCACCTGTTGTTTTATTGAAACCTTTTAATTCAGCATATTCTGAACCAATAGAGATAACAATATAAACAGCCATGATACTCATTGATAAGCTATTAACTAATGCAAAATCATTTGCCCATGGTCTTAAGAAAGGCAATAACGCTGTTTCTGTTAATCCACCACCATCAGCACTTAATAAATAAAGAATCAAGAAGATTGAACCAACCATTGTAACACCAACGGCATGAACCATACCATTAACAATAGCTTGAACAAATGGTATTTGGCCAAATCTTGCCATTGGACCAGCAATCTTATCGACTACATCCATCAATTTGTCCATAAAGGATTTGTTTTCGTTTTCTTGTGACATATATTTCTCTCCTTTCGTTTAACGAGTAAACGTTTTCTCTATGATTATACTATCATTTTTATACATATTTTTCTACTTATTATATGGGCACAACTAATGCCATTTAATTCGATTTTTTATAATATGTTAATATTTTAACTTTAAGAGAAAACGTTTACTCATATTTTGAAATGTGCTATAATGATTTCAAAGAGTGGTTATCATGAATCTTACAAAAAATCAAATAGCAATCTTAAAATTATTGATTTCATCAAATGATTATATATCTTCCTACGATATTTCCTCAGCCACTGGTATTAATCGACGATTAGTTAGAGAAGAAATGATTGATATTAAAGAAATATGTAAGAGTTTAGGATATGAGCTTGTATCAAAAACTTCCAAAGGGTATTTATTACAAGGTCAGGATTCCAAATCTTTACTTGAACTTTCACATTATTTAGAGCAGGAAACACAAAAAAGGGAATCCCTTTTTCCTACCTATCCTGAAGACAGACAAAATTATATTGTAACACGCCTACTTGAAGCTGAAGGATATCTTAAGATTGATGATCTTGCAGATGAATTATTAATTAGTCGTTCAACCATATCTGGTGATATAAAGAAAATTAGACATAATATTTCAAAATACAATCTTATTGTTAAACAAAAACCTAATTATTGAATTTGTATATCGGGTGATGAAATAAATAAACGTAAAGCTTTATGTGACCACTTATTTGTGAATCTTACTCAATCAGAAATGTTTTATGATTACTTACAATCTTATTTAATGGATAAAAATTCATTGGAATATAATATCATTAAAATTATTAAAAAACATCATATTGAGATGTCTGATTTGTCCTTAGTCGATTTTTTACTACGTTTATCAATCACTATGATGAGAATTTTAACTGACCATTGCATTACCTTTTCGCATGATCTAAAAATAATCGAAGGTCGTAGTGAGTTTAAATGTGCTAACGATATTGCAAGCACAATTTCCAAAGCAATAAAAAAATCAGTCAACGAACATGAAGTTAATAATATTGCTATCCAATTAATATGTTTACGTTCATCAAAGGGTGTTTCCTTAAATGTATATACAAGACATATCAATTATGATATTCATGAACTCATAGATCGTATATTTGATGAAATATACCAACAAACATTATTACATTTTAATGATAAACATTTTAATTATACTTTTCAACATTATGTAGAGTCATCACTTATTCGTTTATACTATAACGAAAAAGTTAGAACGCCCATATATAATACAATCCAATCGAACTATCCCTTGGCTTATGAATTGGCACAAATTACATCTAATGTTATATATGAATATGAACACAAATATATAACTAGTAGCGAGATTGCTTTCTTTAGCATTTTATTTCAAGATGCTATCACAAAACAGCGTAGTTCTAAGAAAAGAGTACTCTTATTAACTGGTTTAGGTGGTGGACATGCAACCCTATGTCGTAATTTACTATTAGAACATTTTGAAAATAAGATAGATATTATAAAAACATTCCAATTTTATAAATTAGAAGATGAGGATTTAAGTCAATATGATTTTATTATTAGTACAACATCCATTCATCAAAAACTAGCCATTCCTTATATCAATATTTCACAAATTATTACTGATAATGATTATAATAAAATTAAAAACTATCTATCCTTTACACTTGATCATTATCGTTTAGAAACATTATTTCATCCAAAATTATTTTCATCGAATGTCGAAGCTCATCGTAAAACAGATGTTGTGAATGAAATATATCGCTTATTAAATGGGCAATATCCTACTATTAAGGAATCATTTGTAAAAACGTTGTCTTCTAAAGATACGATTTCAACTACATATTATGCTAATAATATTGCATTATTGAAATTAAAAAAGCCTCTTAACAGTAACAATATTGTCGTTGTTGTAATTTTAAAAGAGCCATTAATGTTTATAGATCAATAGTTTTATACTATTTTCTTGTATGGATCAAAATCGCTTTATAGTGAATACTTTAAACAATAGTCTTAATCATCTTTGTGAAAGTGACGATATTTCCAAATTGTATAATAATATTACTTACATAGATTTTTTAAAATTAATGATAAAACATCAAAACTAAAAACGAGTCATTGAGTCAATGTCATTAAGTTTATTTTTAAGAAATTATATGTTAATGACTTTACGGGT
>JAJQDJ010000068.1 GCA_021202205.1 Erysipelotrichaceae bacterium | reverse complement strand
GCCTATAGCACATATTTTTAATTTTTCATAGTTTTTCATAAACTTTTGACTCTACATATCTATTGTACCCTATTATTATGAATTTCTAATGAAGAGAATATTAAAAGAATCTCAAGTAGAGATTCCTAATTTGTAAACATTTGATAATTGATAGAATAAAACATCAATAAAATATCTATCATATATAACATTGTTATTCTACCTTCACCATCATCATCATATTTATTACATAAAACGATTTCGCGGCAGGTGTCTTTCATTTCTTCTAGATCAAACTGTGTAAAAGCCACTATGTAGCATTCTTTTTTAACCAATTCATCAATAACTTCTTTTTGATTTTTGAAAAAAGCCCCTTTCATATCAATAATAAATACAACTGAAGTACGATGGATGGTTTTAACAATTTCATCCTGTTTAGCATCAGTCACTCCAATACGCACAAATTTATTGAGATTAGCCATCATTTTTTGGAAATGCAAGCCAACACAAGTAGCAAAAGGTGTTCCAAAAATAGCTATTTCAGGAGATAAACATATATGTTTACAAATATGATCAATTTGATCATAATCCAATAATGAAAAACTATAATCTAGATTTTCTTTCACTTTTTCTGTATACATCATAAATATTGGCTGCAAATCAGATTTATCTGCAAAAGTAACAACATCATTAAAAGTAGGTCGATCCGATTTGGATTGTGTAATTTGCTGTTTTAAATCTTTATAAGAGTCAAAACCACAAGTTTTTAAAAATCTTGTAATAGCTGTTGTTGTTCCATAACTATGTCGTGCCAAATCTCTTATCGACATATAAGGTAATTCATGATAGTATTTTAAAATAGCTTTTGCCATATTATAATTTTTATCGTGCATATCGCCATAATTGACAATACTTAGCAAATAAGCAACAAATGATGAAAGTTTGTCCATATAAAAACCTCCCTGTATACCTATTATTGTATTATAAATGTCAGATTTTAACAAGAATTTTAGAAATAAAAAACGATAAATAATAAAAGTTCTCTTAAAGAGAACTTTTTTGCATACTAACCTAAATCTTCACCGTTAGTTTCAATGACATGTTTATACCAATAGAATGATTTCTTCTTAGCTCTTGAGAAGTCACCTTCATGGGCATTAGTATAATTAACAAAGATGAAACCATAACGTTTGTCATATTCACCAGTAGAAGCTGATACAATATCGATTGGAGCCCACATAGTGTAACCTAATAAATCAACACCATCATAATCTACTGCTTCTTTCATAGCAGCAATATGAGCTTTTAGATAATCAATTCTATATTGATCATCAACAACATAGTCGTCATTATCATCAATATACTTATCATAAGCACCAAAACCATTTTCAACAATCATCATAGGTAATTCAAATCTATCATTGAACCAGTTTAAGCACCATCTTAAACCAACTGGATCAATTTGCCATCCCCAATCAGATGCTTTCAAATATGTATTTCTTACGAAATCTTCTTCAGAGAAGTCAAATGTGCGACCAAATCTTCCAGTATATTGAGTAGCATAACTCATATAATATGAGAAACCGATATAATCAACAGTACCTTCAGCTAATGCTTTTTCATCTTCAGGTAAGATAAATTTATCATAACCTTTTCTTTCAAATTTCTTTAAGATATGTTTTGGATAATGTCCTCTTGCATGAACTTCAACAAACCAATATTTTTGATGCATAGCTTGTTGCGCATTCAATACATCTTCAGGGTTACATGTAGCAGGATAGACACCATTCATACCAATCATACAACCTATCATAGCATCAGGATCAATCTCATGACCAGCTTTAATAGCTAAAGCAGAAGCAACCAATTCGTGGTGAGCTGATTTATACATCATATATTCAAGATCATCGCCTTCTTTAACAAGTACAGCACCTTCTTGAGCTAAGTGATGAGCACCCATAGCATGCCATTCAGCCTGGTTATTGATTTCATTGAAAGTCATCCAATATTTTACTTTTCCTTTATATCTTTCAAAGCAAACTTTAGCAAATCTTACAAAGTAATCAATACATCTTCTATCCATGAAACCATTATAATTTTTAGCTAAACCATAAGGCATTTCAAAGTGAGATAAAGTAATAACAGGTTCAATACCCAAACGTTTCATTTCATCAAACATTTCATCATAGAATTTCAAACCTGCTTCATTAGGTTCTTCCTCATCACCATTAGGGAAAATTCTTGTCCAAGCAATAGAAGTTCTAAAAGCTTTAAATCCCATTTCAGCACATAAAGCTAAGTCTTCTTTATAGTGATGATAGAAATCAATACCAACATGGTTAGGGTAATCTTCACCTTCTACAACTCCATCAGTAATTCTTCTAGCAACACCATTAGATCCAGCAGTCATAACGTCAGCAATACTAGGACCTTTTCCATCAACATCCCAAGCACCTTCAGCTTGATGAGCAGCAATAGCGCCACCCCATAAAAAGTCTTTTCTAAAAGCCATTTTAATATTTCCTCCATTTCTATCTTTCATTATACTATTTTTCCATGCTTATGTCATGAAAAATATAGTCATTATAATTAAAATTTATGTTAAAAGGAACTTCCAAAAGAAGTTCCTATCTTACTGTAATAAGTTGTAAATAATTAGTTGTCCCTTCGACACCAGGTGTTCCACCAGTTACCAAAATCTTTTCTCCTGCTTCAATACCATGTTCTTTGGCAACAACTTCAGCCAAAATCATTAAAGCTTCCTTAGTATCCATATGTGCAACCGTACATGAAGTAATACCCCAGTTAAGAGCCAATCTTTTCGTTGTCTTATCAAATGGAGTAGGTGCTATAATAGGACATTCAGGTCTATATCTTGACATTTTCTTAGCTGTATAACCAGATTCTGTATAAGCAATAATAGCTGCAATATCAAATCTATTGGCAATTTCTACAACTGACATGCAAATTGCTTCACTAGGATCTGTTGGTGCTGTTTTAACAGCATCATCATGTAAAGCTTCATAATCCAAAGCAGCTTCTGTTTTTAAAGCTATCTTTCTCATTGTTTCTACAGTTTCTTCTGGATATTTACCTTGTGCTGATTCTCCTGATAACATAATCGCATCAGAACCATCAAATATTGCATTGGCAACATCCGATACCTCAGCTCTTGTAGGTCTTGGATTTTCTTGCATTGATTCTAACATTTGAGTTGCAGTAATAACAACTTTACCAGCATCCTTGCTTTTTTTGATAATATCTTTTTGAATGAGTGGAACATCCTCTGCAGGTATTTCCACACCCAAGTCACCTCTAGCGACCATAATACCATCAGCAACCTTTAAGATATCATTAACCTTTTCAACACCTTCACTATTTTCAATCTTCGCAATGATTTGAATATTAGGTTTCCCATGTTCAATAAGCACTTTCTTAATATCCAAAACATCTTGAGGACGTCTGACAAAAGATGCTGCAATATAATCAACATCCTGTTGACATCCAAAGACCAAATCAGCACGATCTCTAGGTGAAATAAAATCAAATCCCAATTCAATTCCTGGAACATTAATACCACGTTTGTTTTTAACTACACCATCATTGGCACATACACAAACAATATCAGTTCCTTCAACATGGTCAACCATTAATTCTACCTGACCATCATTCACAAGGATAAATCCCCCAGTTTTAACATCTTTATATAGATCCTTGTAAGTAGTCGTAAAACGTTTAGATGTACCAACAATATCCTCTACGCATATAACACTTGTTTGACCTTTTTGAAAGCCTGTAGCTCCTCCTTCAAAATCACCAGTTCTGATTTCAGGACCCTTCGTATCCAAAAGAATCGCACAATTTGTTCCTAACTTATCATTAATCTTACGAATTAAATCAAACTTCTTTCCATGTTCTTCATGAGATCCATGCGAAAAGTTACAGCGCATAACATTCATCCCAGCTTTGACTAACTTTGTCATCATTTCTTCATTATCAGAAGCTGGTCCGATTGTGCAGACAATCTTCGTTTTCTTCATCTTATCTTTTTTCATTCACTTAATCTCCTATACCCTTTTTAATAACGAATCTTTAATACGTCTTCGTAAATACCCTTATCATATTCACGTTTGTGTCCTAACACTTCAGTAATAGGTAATCCTACAATTTCTGTACCTCTTTGAGATACGCAAAGGCCACCTTTGCCTTCTTCTAATAATTCAACAGCTTTAATACCCATACGAGTAGCTAAAACACGATCTCTTGCTGTAGGACTTCCCCCGCGTTGCATATGTCCTAATACATTAGCACGTGTTTCAAAACCAGTAGCTGCTTCAATTCTCTTAGCCAATTCATGAACATCAGTAATATGTTCAGTAATAACAACCAAAGCATGTTTTTTACCAGTTGCTTTAGATTGTTTCAAAGCTTCAATTAACTCATTTTCATCAAAACCACTTTCACTTGTAATAATATCTTCAGCACCACAAGATAAACCTGCATAAACTGCTAAATCACCACATCTTCTACCCATTACTTCAAGAATCGTACATCTTTGATGTGAACTAGAAGTATCGCGTAACTTATCTAAAGCATCAACAATAGTATTCAATGCTGTATCAAAACCAATTGTAAAATCAGTATCAGGAATATCATTATCAATTGTTCCAGGTAAACCAATACAATTAATACCCATCTTAGTTAATGCCAAAGCACCTTGATAGCTACCATCGCCACCAACAACAACCAATGCTTCCATACCAACTTTCTTCATTTGTTCAATAGCTTCTTGTCTAATACTTTCTTCTTTAAATTCAGGGAAACGTGCTGACTTTAAGAAAGTACCACCACGATTAATAATATTACGTGTACTATGGTTATCAAATTCAATAAAGTCACCTTCGTGTAAACCTTTATAACCTAATCTAACACCATAAACTTTAATACCTTTATTCAAGCAAGTTCTTGTTACAGCTCGAATAGCAGCATTCATACCAGGTGCATCTCCACCTGATGTTAAAACACCAATACATTTTACCATAATTATTCTCCTCTCAATTCATCCGAATTATTACTTAAATTGTAACATAAAATGTTCCTTGATTCTATACTTTTCGTTGATTTTAAAATAATGATTATGTTAAATCTTGAATTATTTCATCACTCATAGCTTGAATTTTAGAAATAATCGCTTTTGCTTTGATTTCATCTCCCTTTCTTAAAGTATAGACTTTTTTCAAATCATTATAACCATAAATGCTGGTAAAGAATGTTGGTAGATGATTAATTAAACGATAAGATAAGATTGTTAATAATATTTCATCTCTTGACCAGCTTGTCACATTCTCTTCTCCAAGACTATCCAATAATAAATAATCTATTTTCATGATTTCATCCAAATCATTACTTTCATTGGTTGAAAAACTAGATTTTAAATCAATTAAGAATGTTGGAAAATGAATCATACCAACATGATAACCCTTTTGTGCAAGCTGATTCATCATACCTGCCATTAAAGTAATATTACTTATAGGATCATCACCATGCAAGAATAATCCTTTATGAGTAGGATTGTCAACATATTTTAAAATCATTGTCAAGCTACGAATATTATTTGGTGGCAAATGATCAATATTTTTTACAATTTCTAAATCAAATAAATTCGTCAACAATAATTCTTCATTCATATTACTTGTAAACTTTTCTAATAATTCTCCTTTATCCTGTAATTTCTTTCCTAATGGACAACTCTCCATTTCTAAAACAATCTGGCCATCATAATAACTTAAGACTTTTTTCATACCTATGCTCGCTTTAGGACATGTTTTTAAGGAAGTACAGTGTTCACACATCTGAGTATCTTCTTCATAGTCAAGAAATTCTACCCAGTAATCATCCATAATACTCGTATTTAATTGATAACTTCTTAAAAAAGCTTTAATATTCTTATTTCTAGCTAAACGCATGATACTATCCTGCTTCATCTTCGAAATATTCATATTATCTATGTTCTTATCTACTTTTATCATACACTGCCTCCCTTCAATTTATTCAATAACAATCTTGCTTCACTATTATCAATAGTTTCTACATGTGATGATTCTGCAGTATCACTGTCATCAATATTCATCAATTCTTTATAAGCGTCCATAGCTGTTTCAATATGCTTTCTTGTCCATGAAGAACCAATCGTTTCTAAATAGCGTTTAGATAAACGATTATCATTCTTACCTAATACATATTCTATTAAAACATTCACGACTGCTGGTTTTAATCCCAATTGACTCATCAATGTTTCAACGATCATCAAATCATGGTAAACTGGTTCTCTGCCACCTTGCTTATCTTTTAATAATTCATAAGGCGTAATACTATCTAAGTATTTCATATGCAAGACTAGTGGTGAGTCACTTTGATCATTTGTTTGATGTTGCATTGGCTGTTTATGATAAACTTCACTTAAGTTAGATTGTTTATCAATATCATAATAATCTTTAATCTTATTTTTTAATATTTGTTTATTTATACCTTGTGATTCCATTGCTTCTTTGACAAATCCCGCTAAAGTAATAGCATCTATATGATAAATTTGAGCCAATTGGACAGCATATTTTTCATCTGCTTTATTTAATTTTTTACGACTAACCTGATAATCTGATAATGTCTTATAAAATAAATCATAATCATAATCCAATATTAAATCTTTTGTTTTCTCTTGTGGCATATTTTCACTGTATTGGAGTTTACGTCCTTTTTTATGGCTAATGGTAAAGACATCCTGGAATTTAGCCGTGATTTCTTCATAATCATGGATACTTTCATGATAAATCTTAAAGTATTGAATAGTCTTTTTTAAATCTTCTGCAGATAAAGATTCTTCCAATAAAGATGTTAATATTTGATTTTTAAAAAAAGCTTTTAAAGATAGCGGTGACATTAACTGAAAGATATATTGTGTTATATTATCTTGATGCTTAACATATGTTTTAACAAGACCAATGGCCTCTAACGACCTCAATTGTTCTTCCAAATCTGTCATGTTGATGGTTAAAAAACTAATGAGTCTAGCTAGCGAAGAAGGTGTCTTTGTATTTTTCATACGTTTGCCTTCAACATGGAGCATCATATACAGATGAACAGATGATGCACCTATTAAAGGTTGATAAAGGTAAAAAAGTATATCGTTTTGTATTTCATCGAGAGGATAAAATATCTCACATCGATAAAAATCACTCATATATAATTTCACTATTTAAAATCCTTTCTATATTTTGATACAAATCTTCAAAGCCTAAACTATTATCCAATACATAATCAGCTTTATTTTTCTTTTCTTCAATTGACATCTGTTGCTGCATTAAATGGAATGCTTCTTGTTTATCGATATGATTACGTTTCATTAATCTTTCACATTGTATATCTTCATCTACATATACTACTATAATCTTGTCACAAAGATATTCAAAATGAGCTTCATAAAGTAATGGAATATCCAAAAAAATAACATCTTCATCACTTTGTTGAATTTGTTTCTTCATAGTACTAGAAACATAAGGATGAATAATATCTTCTAATTGTTTTTTCATCCTAGAATCATTAAAAACGATTTGTCCTAATTTATGACGATTAATATTGCGATTTTCATCCACACACTCTTTAAACATTTCCATAACCTGATAATAGCTTCGCGTTCCTTTATCTAAAGCATGATGGGATATTTCATCAGCATCTAATACAGTATATCCTTTTTTTCTCAAATAATTGGTCACTGTGCTTTTTCCACCTGCTATAGAACTTGTAATACCTATCACTTTCATACCATCATATCCTTTACTTTTTTCATAATATCAATACCATGAATCATCTCTTTATGAGTATATCTTTCACTTTCATATCTACCTTCTAAAATACCACTATGAACTGCTTCTATCTCACCATAAAAATCATCATACACATATTCTTTTTCATACATTTTTGTCGTTCCATCATCAAATGTCACAAGTATTTGGGTAGGACGAAAGAATGGTGTTAATTCTATTTTGCCTTTATCTCCTATGATAACCATTGAGGTATCATAATTACTCATAATCGCATTATTCATGACTACCTGACAATTTTCATATATAAGAGTTACTTTATCATAAACATCCACATCATATTTTTTAATATAGTCTACTTTCATATCTAATATTGGTTTTTTAATCAGATCTATAATTATTGCAATATTGTAAATACCTACGTCATATATTGCCCCACCTTGAGCTTTATCAAAAAGATAACTATGCTCATCATATTCACTATTATAACAAAAACTATTTTCTATATATGATATATCTCCAATTATATCTTGATCAAGTAGTGTTTTTAATTCGTTGATCATTGGTATAAATCGCGATTTCATAGCTTCCATAATAAACACATTATTTTCTTCACTAATGTGACATAAATCTTTAATATCATCAACTGATAATGTTGATGGTTTTTCTACTAATACTGCCTTATGATGAAACAATGCTTTTTTAGCCCATTGATAATGATATTGATGCGGTAAAGCAATATAAATAGCATCTATGTTTTTATCTTGAATAAGTTCATCATAATCCGTATAAATCACACATTCGCGATGACTATCTTGAGCTTTTTGATTTTGTGATTTTGAAGCTATAGCATAAAGTTTCCCTCTTGTACTATAAGATAAACCTTTTTCAAATCTTTGAGCTATTCTTCCATATCCAATAATACCCCAATGAATCATCACTAATACCTCCTCTTTTGACATGTCGGACAAAAATAGGTCCCTCTTTGATTAATATATATTTTCTTTATTTGACTTCCACAAACAGAGCATATTTCTTTTCCATGAACTTTTAATTCTATCTGAAATAAACCATGAATACCATTGGAATCAAATGTAGAAATTGTCGTACCACCTTGCTTAATAGCACGATTTAAGATATCAATCGAAACTCTTCTTAACTCATCACAACGTTTTTTTGATAATCGTGCAGCTTTTGTGCGTGGATCAATATGCATTGCAAAACATATTTCATTAGCATAAATATTACCAATGCCACTCATGATGCCTTGATTCAATAATGTTCCTTTAATAGTTAATGAACTATGATGCAATAAATCATATAATTCATCAGTACTTATATCAAAAGGTTCTTTACCTAGCTTAGATAAAGGTAATTCCTCTAAATAATGATTTTTATCAACCAATCTCATTCTACCAAACTTACGGATATCCAAATATCTCAAATCTTCACCATTGTCTAAATGAAATGAAACATGAGTATGTTTAGTTATCGGTTGTTGACTATCAACAATATGATACTTCCCTTCCATTCTTAAATGTGAAACAAAAGCATCATTATCTAAAATAAAAATAAGATATTTACCCATTCTATCAACTTCTAAAAATGTTGATTGATTAATTGATAGAAATCATCAATATCATTTTCTATCATTTTAGGATAATAACATCTATACCTATAATTTGTCTTCCTAATATAAATTGTCTTAATGTTTGTCTAACTGTTTCAACCTCTGGTAATTCTGGCATATCGAATCCTTCTATCTTTTTTATTTATCTTACTTATTATAACACGATTAGACTTTTTTTCATAGAAGTTATACTTTCATTATACATAATAAAATTCTTATTAAAAGATAATAAGTGTTAAAAGAGTAAGATCTACATCTTACCCAATGGCATGAACTTAAGGGATTCGTATCTCTTGGGCTCATGCCTTTTTATA
>JAJQDJ010000058.1 GCA_021202205.1 Erysipelotrichaceae bacterium | reverse complement strand
ATAAAATCAATGTTTTTTTATTTTAATGACGCACACGGTGCAAATGAGGTTTTAAAAATTTAAATTTTTTTGAAAAATTCAATGTTAAATGTACAATTATATAAAATCGATACCATTTAAGCTTCTATAAAATACAAAAATTATAATATTTCTATTTTCCCTCACAATAAGATATTTTAATTCAATAATAATTGATAATGTTATTCATATTCTTATAACTGATAAATATCATACTTGATAATTTTCTTAAAGCATTATTTATAAATGCATAACAATTTTCTAAAAGAAATTCTTAATTGTGTTTAATAAAAAGCTAACCATTATTTCATAATAGTTAGCTTACATATATATCAATCTTAAATAAAACCAAATATTTATTACGACATCATTGTTAAACTGGAATTTGCTGAGGTATCTTCTACATAATCTGCTTTTGCAGCTATTTACGCAGCACCTCATAAAAACAATTCACAATCCTTTCGAGTTGCACAGAGAACGCCAAGTGCTACACCACCCAGATTGGTGATAACACGCCCTAGCTTCTTTGCTCCCACTGGACAGATGGAAATACAACGCATACAGCTAATACATTTTTTATTGTCCGGATTCATTGAAGCGGTATCAATCGCTCCGACTGGACATTTTTCTGCGCAAAGACTGCATTTTACACAGTAAGGCGAAGCATCTGGTGCGATACCTGGCATTGAGTGACTTAGATTATCTGGAGCTTTTCCTGGGATTAAAGGAACCGCAATATCTCCTAAGTCAAGTTTTTCGTGAATTTGAACTGCCATTGCTTTCAAACATTTTTCGTCCTCTGCATCGGGACGACCCGCAGCAACCTTTCGTGCAATCGAATGTTCCGCCAAGGCTGCAACTGCTGCAATCGGTCTAAACCCAGCTTTACAGGAAACATCCAGCAATTCAGCCAGAGTATTGTCATACGCACGGTTTCCATATACACAGACAAGAAACGCCCTTGCACTTTCCCAGCGATTGTCTCAAGTCGCTCCACCGCAGTTCGGGGAACACGACCGCCATAAGACGGAACGGCAATCAACGCAATATCATCTTCGTTCAAGTTTACATTTGAAAAATCAGCCTTTCGGTCACATAAATCAACCTCCACAATCTCCTGTGAGAGGCTGTGTATTAGTATATCTGCTGCTTTCTTTGTACCTCCTGTCGGACTAAAAATGATTTCATAAAATTTCATTGTCATTCCTCTTCTCTAAAAAATTCCAATTTATTTATTGAATCTTGTTGAGGATTGATACAACTAATACTTTTTCTTCATCAGTTAAAGCATCAAATACAGCAGCTTCATTAGCTTTTTTCTTTTCTTCATCTTGTTGTAATTTTGATTTACCTTCATCAGTAATAGAAATAATAGCATCTTTACCTTTACCAGTCATAGATACATAATTCTTTTCTACTAAATCTTTAAGTATTCTATCATTCATACTATGAGTTATACCTAAAATCATTTCTAATTGTGGTTTTTCAATACTTTCTACTTTAGTAAGTAATACCAAAATTCTTTCATGCATTGGTTTACCTTTTGGTGGAGGTCCCATTGGTGGTTTATCACCATGGCATTCTGGTTTTTCTGGTCTGTTCGCTAATTTAATTTTGTGTGATACACGGTTAATATTTTCTACTAATTCTTCATTGATTGTTTTCATTTTTTCTCCTTTTCCAAATCGACTAAATATTTTCTAACTGTTGAAATAAAATGTAATGATCCTGTAATAACAATATGGTTCTTTTTGAAATAAGCAGCACGTAGGGCTTCTTTAAAACTACCAACCTTAATCAAATGATCACGATCTTCTACATTTGCTATATCAATAACACGTTCATCATCAAATGGTGTTAAATAAACTTCATAGCCTTCTTCTAATAAGATATCTAGCATTGGATTGATATCCTTATCTTTTAAACACGAAAAGATTATACTAACGTTTTCCTCTTCTTTCACTTCTAATGTTTGAATAAGTGCGACTATACCAGGAACATTATGAGCACCATCAATATCGACTGTCGTGTCTTTATAAGGTAATGTTTCATATCTTCCTTTCCATGAAGCATTTTCAATAGCTGGAACAGTCACTTCAGGATTTAAACGGAATAGCTTAGATGCGATCGTTAAAGCGAGTCTAGCATTATCTACTTGATAGATTCCTTGATTCTTTAACTCAAATTCCATATCACGATATCTAAAATGAAATGGATAATGAGATACTTGATATTCAGGAACAACGCACATCATTGCACCCATGGCATCGCATTGTTCTTGAAGTCTCGCAAGAATGGTTCCTTGTTTTTCAGATGTAATGAATAATTGATTTGGTTTGATAATACACATTTTTTCATTAATAATATCATAAATGCTTTCACCCAATTGTTTTTGATGGTCCATACCTATATTAGTAATCGCACTAATAATCGGATCAATGACATTAGTTTTATCATGTAAGCCCCCTATACCTGTTTCAATAATACGATAATCCGAATCTTCATCTTGAAAATAAGCAAGCATAATCAAGACATCGATTTCAAACATAGATAAGCCGTCTTCTTCAATAACATCATAATATTTATTAATATAGAATAATAAATCTTCATCACTAATAGGGGCGTCATCTATTCTGATACGATCATTATGACAAATAAGATATGGTGATGTAAATGTTCCAACATGATATTCATGAGCATTAAGTATACTACGCAAATAATTGACTGTAGAGCCTTTACCATTGGTGCCAGCAATATGAATCATATTTTTTTGTTTCATATGGATACGGCATTTATTCAATGTTTTTCTAAATTCATCAATGGTACGTTTACTACGTTTTGATTCTATATAAGCAATAGCTTCTTCTACATTATCAAACATGTTATAACCTCCAATCTATAGGCTCAATATGATTCTCAATTAAAAACTTATTAGTACGTGAAAATGGTTTAGAGCCAAAGAAACCACGATAAGCCGATAATGGTGATGGATGGGGACTTGTAATCACAAGATGCTTATTTTGATCAATCATCGTAGCCTTATCAATAGCTTGTCTGCCCCATAAAATAAAGACTAATGGTTTTTCTCTTTGGTTCATCACTTCAATAATATGATTAGTAAATATTTCCCAGCCCTTACCTTTATGAGAATTAGCACGATGAGCCTCAACTGTTAAAACAGTATTGAGTAATAGAACTCCTTGATTGGCCCATGCTGATAAATCACCATGTTTAGGAATATCAATACCCACATCGTCATGAGCTTCTTGATAAATATTAACAAGACTAGGAGGTATTTGCACCCCTCTCGCCACACTAAAAGCTAAGCCATTAGCTTGACGTTCTTCATGGTAGGGATCTTGTCCAATGATGACAACTTTAATATCATCATAATCTTTAAAATTAAAACAATGAAATACACGATTACGTGGTGGATAAATAGTTTTTTTTTGATACTCATGATTCACAAATGTTTCTAATTGTTTATAATAAGGCTGCTTTCTTTCTTCATCAATAATTGTTTTAAAATCCATTATTTTATGAACCTTTCTATCACTTCAGCCACAGCACAATCACCATAATCCACAGTTGTGACATAATCACATAAGTCCTTAATATCCTGCGTAGAGCTTGAAACACAAACACCCAATCCTGCTTCTTCCATCATAGAAACATCATTATAATTATCACCTATTGCTATTGTATCTTGAATATCAACATGCAAATAATCTGATAACCAATGAATGGCTTCACCTTTATTCACACCTTTTTTATTCATTTCTAAATAACGATTGCTAGAGAAAGTAAAAGAAACATTTTCATCAAATTCATTGATTAAATCTACAGATATTTCTTTTAAATAATCCATATCTCTTTTTTCAAATAATATTTTAGCAATCTTATCATCTTTGAGAAAATCCATATTATATTCATCAAGTACTTTAAAATTGGCTTTTTGGTCAGTTTTACGTTGCACTTCTTTAGGATCAGCATGGAATATATAACAACAATCCAATGTAAAGATAAGCGTACAAACATCCAAATCTCTTCCTTTATCAAATAATTGTTTAGCTAAATCAAAAGATAAGCCATTAAATCTTAATACCTTAGAATCTTTATTTTCTACAATAAGCCCACCATTAAAACAAATAGAATATTCATTTTCTTTTTCATATGTACCAACTTCCTGTAATATTTCACCAATCATATTAAAAGCTCTACCTGTCGCTACAATAAACTTGACATTCTTATCTTTTAAAGTGGCTATAGCTTTTTGGTTACCCATAGGTACATGATGCTCCACTAATAAAGTTTCATCCAAATCCGAAAAAATTAACTTATACATTTTCATCCTCCGCATATAAAAATTCCATAAATATTGGTACACGTTGTCTCCATTCACTTTCATTATGAACTGTATCAGGAAAAAACGATACTCTAGAATCATATCTTTTTCTAAAAATCTATGATAGATATAATCATTTGTTTCTATGTACATTTGATCAATTTCTTCATCACCACAACCTTCAAATTCACCTAAATCCATATAAAAACGTTGGCCATGATAATCATATTGATCAATTAAATCATTAAACTCATACATATAAAACCAAAAAGCTGTTGATAAACATGCACATCTATTAAAAACTTCAGGATAAGTAAGACCTGCATAGGCTGCTATCACACCACCCATAGAACTACCAACGATACCAGTATCATCTGCTATCGTACGATAATGACTATCTATATATGGTTTCAATTCATAAACCATCCAATCAACATAATCCTGACCTTCACCACCATTAGGAATCTCTGTTTGCCCTGTTTCAAGCAATGTTAATTCATCACTAATAACCCAAGGACCATACTCATCATTACGTTTATATCCTTCCTCATTACATGGTATAGCCACCATAATAATATCTAATCCTACTTCTATTACATAATCTGCAAAGCCCCAACTTATACCACTATAAGATTCTTCGTCAAAGAAAGCATTTTGACCATCCTGAATATATAATACAGGATATCTTTGCTCACTCATATCATAATCATCTGGTAAATAGATAGTGATCTGACGATCTCTATCAAGTTTAGACATATGCATATTCAATGATTGAAACATAAAAACCTCCTTCAATATATAAAGAAAAATAAGCTAAGCTTATTCTTCCTGTTCTGGTAAAATGACAACTTCTTCACCTTCAGATGGAAAAATATAATTATCTCTCGCATATCTGGCAGCATAGTCATCATCGTTTAATAAATCTACTTCTTCTTCTAATTCGTCTTTTTCAGCTTGAAGTTCATCTCTTTGCTCTGTTAAAACAGCCAATTCTTCACGACGTTCTAACACACGCACAGCTGCGACGACTAAAGTATATATCATAAATATTGATACAAAAATACAAATCACACCTATAATTTTTTTATATCTTGCTTCTTTTCTCTTTTTCGCCATATATTTTCCACCTTCTTTTTTCCTTAGTATTATAACATTAATACTATGAAAAAAGAAGAAAAAAGGTGTTAGAATTCGTTTAATAAATCTTAAGATTATTTCTAAATAAACTAATCCATCGTAATACACAAATCCAATCACAAATCCTAATACTACTTGTATGATATATCTTAATATCATAGGTATCTTTACACATAGGCGATTGCAAACATGATAAAACATACATGACATAAATCCATAAAACAAACTATAAAACACACAACGAAATTGAACTGTTAAATCACTCATCTAAGGAATTTACTTAATGGTTTCTCAACTTTCTTTTTCTTATCTGTCACATAAGCCATACTATCAATGTTCCCTTTAATACTGACTTCATTTTGTTCTTGATTCAAATTTACCAATGTGAGATCTGTTCCTGTCACATTTAAAAATCCTAATGATGTTTCAATCAAAAACTCAAATGAATCAAAACTTTCAATTTTTTTCACACCAGTTAATTCTAATGTCTTTCGATCTTTTAAACACAAGTGATGATAAGGCGTTTCAAAATGTAAATTATTATCCATATTTACCTTCCTAAAACACTATATCTCTAAAATACAAAAATATGTTAATGAACATTTTTAACGTGAACAATAATTAATAATTCATTGAGTTCTTGATATAACTCATCTATTTCATTATTTAATTCATTATTCATATACAATGATGGTAACTTATTAGCACACTCTAAAAAAATTCTAACTCTCTTTAAAAACTGGTTATCTTCATTAAACATTTCATGTTCTCCCATATAAGGAAAAACATGTTCATATATTTGATCAGTAAGTGTATCTCTTATACCTTCTATTTTTATCAAATCATTCATAATCTTTTTTCTTTTCTTCTATAATTTCATATAACATACTACTATCATCTTTTAATACATGTTCTTTTAATTCTTTAACTTTGACTATTAAAATACTTCTACCAAATTCTATTTCAATAATATCACCAATTTTAAGCTGTGTTGATGGTTTTGCAATCTTCCCATTAACTTTAACACGTGAAGATTCAGCTATTTGCTTGGATAATGTTCTTCTTTTAATAATTCTTGATACTTTTAAAAATTTATCTAATCGCATATTGTTCTCCTTCTAAATATTCATTAGATATGATCATATCTATATTTTGTTCTTTTAATTTTTTATATTCATTTTTATTAGGGACTGTCCAAGTGGCAATCGTGATATTGTTTTGTTTAAGATTTTTGATATTTTCTTTATTTAAATAATCATAACGAGGATGGATGGCTATCAAATGATTATCATATAATTGTTGAATTCTTTCTTCATAATGATCTTCCATTAAATAACCTAAATATAAGGTACTATCTATTTGTTGGAGTTTCAATAATGATGGCAAATAGAATGATGAATAAATAATTTTGTCATGAAGATGATAGCTTTCGACCATTTCATAAACTTTTTGTTCAATGTTTTCATAATGGATATGATCTGTTTTAATTTCAATATTAACTATTATGTTTTTATCTTGAATATATTCTAGTAATTCTTGTAGTGTTGGTATTTCATATATGCCATTGTTTTTATAATGAAAGTTATATTGTTTAAGCTGTTTCAATGTCATATCCTTAATATACCCACTGCCATTACTTGTACGACTAATATCTTCATCATGTATAAGTACTAATTGACCATCCGATGTCATATGAACGTCTGTTTCAATACCATCAAAGCCTTTATTATAAGCTTGTATAAAAGCTTCCATAGTATTTTCAGGATAATAAGCGCTATATCCTCGATGCGCTAATTTTTTCATTTACATGCCTCCTCTTTTATGATAAAATCATTATACATAAAAAAGGAGGATGCGCAATGATTAAAGCACTATTTTTTGATATTGATGGAACCCTGTTATCCCATACAACAAATTCTGTTCCTGATTCCACCAAAAAAGCATTACATATGTTAAAACAAAAAGGTATTTATACTTTTGTTGCTAGTGGTAGACATATATCAGAAATGAAAGATTTACCAATAGATGATTTAGATTTTACTGGTTATATCACTTTAAATGGTCAATATTGTTTTAGTAATGATGGTATGATTTATGATTTGGCTATTAATCAAGAAGATATAAATAACATGATTCATTATATTGATAAGCATCCTTTTCCATGTATATTTGTAGAAGATAAACTTATGTATATCAACTATCATAATGATGCTGTAAAGATTGTTCAAGACGCTATTTCTACTCCACTACCTGATATCAATGACTTGCATCGTGGTTATACTCATAAAATATATCAAGTGATACCTTATGATATTAACAAGGATAGAGAAAAAGAAATACTTAAACTTATGCCTCATACCAAAGCAACAAGGTGGCACGATTTAGCCATCGATATTATTCCTTTTAATGGTGGTAAACAAAATGGTATTCAACAAATATTGAATTATTATCATATCAATCAAGATGAAACAATGGCTTTTGGTGATGGTCATAATGATATTGATATGTTAGACTATGTTAAAATAGCTGTGGCAATGGGGAATGCAACTGACACAGTTAAAGAAACCAGCGATTATATAACGGATGATATTGATCATGATGGTATTTATAATGCTTTAAAAAAATATGAGATCATATAAAAAGATCAGTTTCAAACTGATCTTTTTATTCATTCGTTAAAGTTTCTGTAATAACAGGAACAACTTGTTTCTTACGTGAAATAACACCTGGCAGATTGGCTTGTTGAGCATTTAATGTCACATTAAATGCTTCTTCAACATATTCTGGATGAGGTCCCGCAACGAATACTTCACTGGTAGCATTAATAACATCTGTTAATAGAACCATAGCAAATTCCATACCATTAGACTTCGTAACAGAATCCATATAATCAAGCATATCCTGTTTATATGGGGCAAAGCCTTCAATATCCATTGTATTAACTTGAGCAACACCAACGACAGAATCACTAATGTTAAATTTCTTATAATCAGAATTGAAGATTTCTTCAACAGTCTTACCAACTAATGATGTACCAGCCTTAAACATGCTCATACCAAATTCTTGAATATCCACACCAGCAATCTTAGCCAATTCTTTAGCTATTTTTGTATCTTGTGGTGTGCATGTTGGTGATTTAAATATAAGTGTATCACTTAATATAGCACCTAACATAAGTCCAGCCATATCTGGTTCAATGTCTAAATTATTTTCTTTATAGCACTTTGCCACAATCGTAGCTGTACAGCCAACTGGTTCAGCTCTAAATAATACAGGTCCAATCGTTTGAATATCAGCAACTCTATGATGATCAACAACCTCTAATATTTCTGCTTCTTCAATACCATCGATTGATTGACCTCTTTCATTATGATCCACTTGAATAATCTTTTTCTTTTCACCATTCAATACTTGGAAACGTGAAACAGAACCAACAACACGTCCCATAAAATCAATAACTGGATAACTACGATAACGTGTCTGACTCATAACTTCTTTAACATATTCTAAGGTATCATCAGTTGAGAATGTCTTGAGTCCACCTTTTTGCATAACATATTCCACAGGGACAGCTTGAATAATTTGTTGAGATGTCATAAAAGTATTAAATGGTGTTGAAATAACAGAAACATGAGCTTTTGCACATTTTTCTAATGCTTCATCATTAATTGTAAGAGAACCAGTTAAAATAATCAAAGCTACTTTACAGCCAACAAAACGGTCAATGGCTTCATGACGATCACCACCAACAATAACAATATCATTTTCATGAATACGCTTGCTGGCTTCTTGAGCTGTCATAGCAGCAACATGTATTTCACCTTTTACTGTTTTTAAGCCTTTATCCAAATACAAGATACTCGCTTCCAAAGTATCAATAACATTTTCAATTGGCGTATTAGCTTGTTTTAAAATATTACTATCCCAATCATCCATATACCCTTCAATAATATTAGATGTTGATAATAGTCCTAATAATTGACTATGATCATCTAATACAGGGGCACTCTTTAAATTTTGTTGTTTCATTAAAGACCAAGCAGTCTTTAGTGTTAACTCTTTTGAGAAGACTGTGGCTTTATCATATTCCAAATCTTCTACTGTCTGTTTTGCTGATTTCATCATAACTGGAACTTCAGTATTAAATCTTTTGAGAATATATTCCGTTTCTTTATTAATTTCTCCCAGTCTTACTGGTACAGCATTATAACGGCCAATTCTAAAAAGAAAATTTGCATATGCGATAGCACTACAAATAGAATCACTATCTGGATTCTTATGTCCAGTTACAAAAACGACGTCTTTCATTTCTTTCTCCTTCCTACATTTTCGGTAGTGTCAAAGCTTGTTATAATATATGGGCTTTTCACTACCTGTTCCTTTC
>JAJQDJ010000122.1 GCA_021202205.1 Erysipelotrichaceae bacterium | reverse complement strand
TTAATAATTTTAACCCTAACACTTTAAGCCTATAACCCAAACGAAGAAGTATCAATTATTATACAACTTAAAATACAGAAAGGTAACCAAGTGGTTTACCCTTCTGCATTTTTATTAATGAATTCAGGCGATGTCTTTGAATAGATTATCTTTTGAGCCTGATATAAGCTAAAATAACCTGATAGAACATAGCCAAATGCTATAACCACAGCCATTGGTATCAAATAACCACTACCAAAAAGTTCTATACCAAGAACTATAGATGTTAGTGGTGAATTTATGACACAACAAAACATACCAACTAAGCCTAAAGCTGCTCCTAAATGAGGATCAATACCTACAAACGAACTAATTGTATAACCCAATGTAGAACCAATAAAAAATGTAGGTACAATCTCGCCACCTTTAAAACCACAACCAATCGTGATAGCTGTAAAAATGGCTTTTAACGCAAAATCATAAGGATTGACCTTATATACAAGGCACTCTCAACAACATCCATACCAGCACCTAGATAAGCTCTACCAAAGAGATACACCATTATTAATAATATAATAGAACCAAAAATAACTCTTACATAAGGATTCTTAAATTCTTTCGCTAATATATTATGAGCAAAATGCATAAGCAATACAAAGCATATAGAAACAATCGCAATAATAATCGTAAAACCAATCAACTTTATTAATAACAATGGTGATAGGCTTACCACAACATTCAACGTATAAGAAACACTTTCACATCCGAATAGCTGTGCTACATAAAACGAAACCAAACTACTACATAAACAAGGAACCAATGCGGCATAATAAAATATACCAACACTTACAACTTCCATAGCAAATAATGCTGCAGTTAAAGGTGTACCAAATAAAGCTGAAAAAACTGCACTCATACCACACATAACTAGTATAGACATCTCTTTTTGATCAGCTTGCATAACATTTCCAATAGTAGTTGCAATCGATCCACCTATTTGTAAAGCAGCTCCCTCTCTACCACTTGATCCACCAACCAAATGAGTTATCACAGTAGCCAAAAAAATAGCAGGGGCAAGCATAGTAGGTACACTGTCCTGTTGCCTGACAGATTGTATAATAGTATTTGTTCCAGGCTGATTATCCAAACCGACACTATGATATAAAAATACAATAGCTATACCTCCAATAGGCAACAAATAAACAATCCAATTATAGACAAATCTTAACTGTGTCACATAATCAACTGATAAATGAAACGTTGCCCCAACAAAACCATAAATTCCTCCAAGTATTAACGCAATAATCAGCCACTTGAAAATAAACTGTAAATTCAACTTCAAATCCATGAAAAATTGTTTTATCCCTAACATTAAAATCCCCTCTTTATCATCATTTATTATACAACAAATCCTCAATATAACAACAAAAAACTCCTATTTTGACAGGAGTTTTAAAGTTGAAGTATCTCTTTCCATGAAAGCATAATGTACAGAAACTTCTGATGTTTCTATTTCTTCATTATCAAGTATCTTAGTTAATAATCGAATAGCTAAGGCACCCATATCATAAACAGGTATATGAACTGAAGTCAATGAAGGTCGACATATTAAAGCATAACTTGTATCCATCATACCTATAACTTCCATATCAACAGGTACATTGATATCATTATCCAATGCAGCATTCACAACTGACACAGCTTCTTTGTCATAACCTGTTATAATTAAATCATGTTTATGTGTCTGAAAGTATTTTAAAAAATACGGATAACTTTTTTCATAATGTGATGATGGATGGATGACTTTATTTTCTTCATCAAAGACCAATCCATGTTTCTTATAAGATTCATTAATACCTTCAATCAAATCTTCATAACGAATAAGGTTTTGGTCAGGAGATACAAATAAGATATCAGATAAATCTCTATCTAAATAGGCATCAACGATTTCAGTAGCAATTTTTTTAGCATCAACAAATATAGAACCAAGATTTTTCCCAGAAACACGTGTCCCAATAACCACAGCAGGTATCTTATATTTCTGAAACAATTCTATTTCTTTATTAATTTCTTTATTATTAAATAATACAACACCATCAGCTCTAGATGAAACAATCTTCTCAATAATCGATTCTATAGGATTACCATCCCCTATTTCATCCGTTGTGTATATAGTTACATTATAATCCAAACGACGACTAGTATCACCAATACCACCAATCATATCCTTTACATGAGCAAATAATGATTGAGGAAAAACAATCGCAATCATTGTCGTTTTACTTGTTGCCAAACCACGTGCAATCTGGTTTGGCTTAAAATCTAAACGTTGAATAGCTTCTAAAACCTTATTACGTGTTGCGGGCTTGACAACATTAGAGCCATTAATAACACGTGAGACGGTTGCTAAAGAAACGCCAGCCTCTTTGGCAACATCATAAATTGTCACATTTTTTTTAGTCATATTTATTCTTCAATGTCGTCAATCATTTCATCTAATTTTTCTTCAACGTCTTTAATTTCATCTTCTAAATCATCTAAATATTCATCATCTAATGTAGCATCATCTACTTTTTCTTTAACTTCTGCCATCTTCGTATTAACTTTATCAGTAATATCAACAACACTTTCTTTTACTTGCTGATATTCATCCGTTTCTTTAACCACAGCTGCTAATTCTTCTAATTTGACCTGTAAATCGTTCAATTTTTGTTTGGTCGTTTCTTTAAACTCATCTGCATCAAATTCATCTACAGATTTTTTGACAGTTTCAATTGTTTCACCAATTTTCGCTTCTAAATCTTCTTTAGACATATTCTTTAAATCATCATAAGCTTTCTTAGAACGATCTTTAATATCTTTTCTTAGCTCACTACCCGTTTTTGGAGCAAACAATAATCCACAGGCAACACCAATACCCAAACCTACTAAAAATTTACCTACTTTCATTCAGCCTACCTTCCTTTCTTATTATTTTTTACGTTTTCTTTTACTAAAGAAACCTAAATTTGGTCCCCAACCACCAGAGAAGATCCTATCAATCAATTCAAATGGAGCATCCAATATTTCTAACTTCTTTTGATCATCATCTAAGATAACATTCACCTTATCCACTGTTGTTTCTAACATTGTGACAATCACTGTCACTTCTTTCACAGCACCAGCCAATCTTATAAGCAAAAGTCCCAAACTTAAAAGAGCAAAGGCACCTGATAACAACAATATACAATAACAAACAACTTTTGCCTCCATGCTATCTCCTTTCTGTATTTTTAACCATTATAACATAATATCCCACAAATGAAAAGTTAATGAGATTCCTTATAAGCAATAACCATATCTTCTAATTTGTAGATATCTTTACTACTCATAAATACATACACAACGTGATCATAATCTGCTAATAAACGCACAGCTTCTTCATCTTCATGAATGACCTTAGCTCTAGGAATATATTGTGCAATCTCATAAATATCTATATCAATACCAGGTTCTTTCTTAGCGTTTTCAGGAAAATGCACTAAGAAAGGATAATCTGCCAGTTCCATTGCTTGAGCAAATTCCTTGGCGAAACGTAATCCTCTTGAAAATCTATCAGGCTGGAATATAGCAACAATTTTTCTTCCAGGATAACGTGAACGTGTAGCTTGAATAACATAACGTATAGCTGTTGGATGATGAGCATAGTCATCAACATAAATATTATGACCCACTTCCTTCACTGTATAACGACGTTTCACACCTTCAAATGTTGATAAACGTTTTTGAATATAGTCAGCTTCCATATTTTCTAGATAACCTAATGTAATAACTGCTAAAGAATCATATAACATATGCATACCATAGAAAGGTAAAGCAAAATGGCCAAACAAATCACCATGAATCATGACATCAAATGATAAGCCATGATCATTATTAATAATATTTTTAGCAATAATATCATTATGTTCACCAGTACCAAATTTCAAGACACGTTTTGTATAATGAAGTTTTGGTAAATAGGGATCATCACCCCAGATAATCACTGTATCTTTAACCTGATTGGCATATTTTTCAAAAGAAGCAACATATTGATCCATGCTCTTAAAATAATCCACATGATCTAATTCGATATTATTAATAACAGCATATTTTGGATAATAATGTAAAAAATGATCTTGATATTCACATGTCTCTGCAATAAAGTAGTGACTATCTTTAACAGCATGTCCAGTTCCATCACCGATCAAAACTGAAGTTTTATCATATTCCTTAAATAAATGATAAGCCATACCAGTTGTTGTGGTTTTACCATGCGTACCAGCAATACCAATAGAAATATAATCTTCCATCATATTACCTAGAAAATCATAATAGGTATGTGTTTTCACATTTGGATTAGATTTTGCAGCCACAACTTCTTCATTACTATCATCAAAAGCATTTCCAATAATGACATCATAACCATCCTTAATGTTATCTTTATTAAAAGAATAGATAGGAATATCTCTCTTTCTTAATTCATCCTCTATAAATATATATTTATCAATATCACTTCCAGCTACTTCATAGCCCAAATCAAAAAGAATCGTAGCTAAAGAAGCCATACCAGAACCTTTAATTCCAATAAAATAATACATTATATTCACCTCGTGTACTATTCTACCATAAAACATAAAAAATGTATCAACAATAAAAAATATTTTCATAAAAATTTTAAAAAGCATCCATAATATAATCGAAAATCAAAAATAAAGGAGACTATTATGAAGAAAAACAAACCCAATGTTTATGACCCATCAGATATAACAAAACAACCGATGGATGAACAATATGAAGATAATTCAAATGCCAGAGCATAAAGGATAGCTACAAGCTATCCTTTATAGTATGATTATTTAAAAAGGTTAAGCATTTGCTTAACCAATTATAATAATATCTTTAGTATAATGATTGAGAACTTCACAACCATCTTTTGTAACAAGCACCAAATCTTCAACTCTAACACCAAAGTTATCTTGAAGATAAACACCTGGTTCAATAGAAAAAATCATGCCTTCTTCTACTTTCATATCAAATGCTTGTGAAACATCTCCCCATTCATGACATTCACGTCCAATGAAATGTCCTAAGCGATGATTAAAGTTTGGTCCATAACCAGCTTCTGTAATCATATCTCTAGCTGTTTTATCAATATCACATAGTCTAACCCCAGGTTTAATCATAGCTTCAGCTGCTTCATTGGCTTGTCTGACAAGATTATAGACTTTTTCCTGTTCAGAAGAAATTTCTTTATAGAAAACAGTTCTTGTCATATCACTGCAATAGCCATGATAAATGCCACCCATATCTATAACAATACTATCACCTGGTTTTAATGATGAATCATCACAGCTATGATGACCATCAGCCCCATTTGGACCATAACCAATAATAGCTCCAAAAGACAAGCCTTCACAACCTAAATCATGATAAATCTGAGGAATATGTGCTTCCACTTCTTTTTCAGTAAGATTTCCTTTCGCACATAATTGAATAACTTGATCAATAGCTAAATCATTAATACGTGATGCTTCTCTCATGAGCTTCTGTCCTTCTTCATCTTTAATCATACGAATATAATCGATACATTCTGAACCACCTTCAAAGTGACAATGAGATGCCTTATCCATCACTCTTAATAAAAACTTTGCTTCCCATTTTTTATCAACACCTACACATAAAGCATCATCAAGATATGAAGCAACAATAGCTGCACCATCTTGAGTATCATCATACCAGACAATATCAATATCTAATTGTTGATCAAGATAGAATAATTTATTTAAGAATAAATGATGATGACTATTGATATCCAACAATAATACATACATTCTTTCTCCTGGCCAATTATTATAACCTAACAAATAATCAATAGAGTATTGATCACTTATTATAAGATGATCGATACCTTTTTGAGCCATTTGACTTAAGACCTTTTCAATTCTTTGATTATTCATGTTTATTTACCTCGATTCCTAATTCATCTAATTGCAAGTCAGTTACTTGTGTAGGAGCTTTTGACATTGGACAAGTTGCACTGGTATTCTTAGGAAAGGCAATAACATCTCTAATAGAATCAGTTCCACAAAGTAACATAGCCAATCGATCCAATCCTAAAGCAAAGCCACCATGAGGAGGTGTTCCATATTGTAAGCCTTCTACAAACCAGCCAAATTGACTATCGATGCCCTCCTGTGTAAAACCTAAAGCTTTAAAAGCACGTTCTTGAACAGATTGGTCGTAGATTCTTTGAGAACCACCACCTAATTCATAACCATTTAAAACAATATCATATGCATCAGCTAAACAATGTTCAGGATCCGTTTCCATTTTATCAATGTCTTCATCTTTTGGTTTAGTAAACGGATGATGTTTAGCATAATAACGCTGTGTTTCATCATCATATTCAAACATTGGGAAATCTACAATCCATAAGAAATCAAAAGTAGCAGGATCATAAAGTTTTAATTCTTTACCCAAATGATTTCTAATAGCTGCAAGTGCATCACACACAACTTCATATTTTACATCACTAACAAATAATAATAAGTCATTTTCAGATGCATCCATAGCAGTTAACAAATTAGATAACTGTTCATCATTAAAGATTTTTGATATAGGGCCTTGTACCTTATCACTACCAACTTTTAGCCAAGCTAAACCCTTGGCTTTATAAGTTTTAGCAAGATCTGTTAATTTATCAATCTTTTTTCTTGAATAATGAGGGGCTTCTCCTTTTACATTAATCCCCTTAACATAACCACCATTGTCTAAGGAATTTTTAAATACTGCAAAATCAACATCTTTGACAACATTATTCAAATTCACTAATTCCAATCCAAATCTGGTATCTGGCTTATCAATACCATATCTTTCCATTGCTTCATGCCATGTAAGACGTCGTAAAGGGAGTTCAATATCAATACCTTTTACATCTTTCATAAGCTTTTGAATCATACCTTCACCAATTTCAATAATTTGATCTGTAGACATAAAACTCATTTCAACATCAACTTGTGTAAATTCTATTTGTCTATCAGCTCTTAAATCTTCATCTCTAAAGCATCTGGCAATCTGATAATATCTTTCAAAACCAGCCACCATTAATAATTGTTTAAATAATTGTGGTGATTGAGGTAAAGCATAAAATTCACCTTTATGAACACGTGAAGGTACTAGGAAGTCTCTTGCTCCTTCAGGAGTTGAGCGATTGAGATAAGGTGTTTCAATATCAATAAAGTCATGACTATCTAAATATTCACGAATAGATCTGGTGATTTGATGTTTTGTGATAATGTTTTGTTGCATAACTGGTCGACGTAAGTCTAAATAACGGTATTCCATACGTTTTTCTTCTAAAGCATCTGTTTCATCAGCCACAATGATTGGTGTTAACTTAGATGTATTGATAATTTCAAAGTCATGAGCTTGAATTTCTATATCACCTGTAGGCATTTTAGGATTTTTAGAACTTCTTTCTACCACTGTCCCTTTTACATCTAATATATATTCATTTTTTACTTCTCTAAGTCTTTCATCAAAACTTTCATCAAAAATAATCTGAGTGATACCATATCTATCTCTAAGATCAATAAAAACCAAAGCCCCTAGATTTCTTTTCTTTGCAACCCAACCAAGCAATTCTACTTCCTGACCTGCATTTTCAATTCTTAATTCACCATTATTATGAGTTCTATTCATACAATTCTCCTTCTATATAACTAACAACATCATCCAAAGCTACTTCAACCTGTTCTCTTGTAGCATTAGATTTAATATTGACAACTTTCTTTTCTACTTCTTCATCACCTAAAATAATAGAAAACTTTGCCTTAAAACGATCAGCTGATTTAAATTGTCCTTTCAAACCTCTACCCATATAATCCATATCACATATAAATCCTTGAGCTCGAAGTACTGTAATCAATTGCATAGCTAAATCTCTAGCCTTATCACCTAAAGGCATAACATAAACATCAATACCTTCTTGATTATCAGTATCCTCTCCCATAGCAATCATTAATCTTTCTAAGCCAAAAGCAAAACCAACACCAGGAGCACTAGGACCACCTACTTCTTCAACCAAACCGCTATAACGGCCTCCACCACCAACAGTAGAACCTGCTCCTAACTTAGGATCATCTGAAATAACTTCAAAAATTGTATGTGTATAATAATCTAAACCTCTTACTAAATTAGTATCAATAACATAATCAATGTCTAAATCATCCAATAATGAACAAACTTTATCAAAATGAGCTTTGGCTTTATCACTTAAATAATCAATAGTACGAGGAGCATCTTGCATAGCTGGATGATCTTTATCAACTTTACAATCTAATATTCTTAATGGATTTTTTTCATATCTTTCCTGGCAATCATGACATAATTCATTTAAGACAGGTTTAAAATGTTGCTTTAAAGCTTCTCTATAAGCATCTCTAGAATCCTGATCCCCTAATGAATTAATATGTAATGTAATATTTTTTAAACCTAAGGATTGCACAATAGTTACAGCCATCAACATGCATTCGACATCGATATATGGAGATTCTATACCAATCATTTCTACACCAAATTGATGAAATTGTCTTTGTCTTCCATTTTGTGGTCTTTCATAACGAAACATTGGTCCTAAATAATAAACTTTTTGTAATTTTTCAGGATAACCATACATTTTATTTTCAACATATGCCCTAGCAATCCCTGCTGTTCCTTCAGGTCTTAAAGTAATAGATCTTCCTTTTTTATCATTAAATGTATACATTTCCTTAGAAACAACGTCTGTTGTATCACCAACAGCACGATTAAATAATTCCGTATGTTCAAATATTGGTGTTCTCATTTCTTTAACATTATAGTTTGCACAAATAGTACGTAATAACTGTTCCATCTTTTGCCATTTTGCTGACTTATCAGGTAAAATATCAACAGTTCCTCTTGGGGCTTTATAAGCCATAATCTTTCCTCCTTTGTAAAATAAAAAAACGTCCCTATCTAAGGACGAATGATCGCGGTACCACCTTAGTTTACGTTAATAACGTACACTCTCCATCTTAACGCAATGAACGGTTACTTTCGTAACATTCTCCAAAGTGTCCCATAGCTACATTTCATTGTTTCCACCATCCACAATGTCCCTATCAAATTTCACTATTTAATCTTCTTCAACGAATACAAAGGCATTATAAAATATAATTTCATAAAATGCAATAAAATTTATCAAAAGCATTTATTATAATCTTAGTTAATATTCTTATAAAAAACGAATAGGAGATTTCCATCTCCTATTCTATCATCTAAAGAAGTAAACCTTCTATGCGTTTTATTTATTATAAATTATTATCGAGAGAAATTTTTAATTATGTGCTGCTGTTAATCATTCCTACCATCATCTTTATTTAATTCCATCTTCATACATATCAATGAAATGTTAACAACTCTTTCCTTTCTTTTCCCTAGATCCATCAGACTTCAATATCTAAGAGTTACTTATTGATATAATCACTACATGAATTTATCTTATCTATTGAACATGCGACTTTAATCATTCACTTGTTTAAGATTTTGACCTATATATAAGGCCTCTTATATGTTTGGGGGTAGAATATCTCGACTTAATCTAAAATCTTTTGGAAGATCAAGATTTTCTACCAACATAGGTCTTAACATCTTATTATCAATTTTTACTTTCAATTTTAAGACCTCCTTTCTTGTGTCTTCCTTTTCTTTGTCTATATAATAGCACAAATATTTAAAAAATGAAAGTGTTTTCGTTTGCAAAATATGAAAATAAAATTTAATGTAAGCCCTTTCATTATATATAAATATAATGTATAATAAAAAATGGGCATAGCCCAATGTCATTAAGTTAAGATTTGGTGACATTCCCCTTCTCAAAAATGAGAAG
>JAJQDJ010000023.1 GCA_021202205.1 Erysipelotrichaceae bacterium | reverse complement strand
AATCACGTGTATAAACAAAATCTTCAGGATAATAATACATAAGTATTCCATGCAAAAAATTATAATTATCAATATTTGTTTGTTTTAATAGTTCACCTTTATATTTTTCATATAAATCTGAATAATATATTGTATTACTATCATTATCTAAAATATCATGACGTATTCTAGCTATTATAACACTATTACAATGAACCTTATTCAATGGACAATAACGTCCTCTACCAGATAATACAAAAGCTTGTGAATCTCTTAAAATAATAGATGTTAAGCTATGATTATTATGCTCATACTGAAACCCATAATTTTCATAGATATTTCTTAACTTTTTCATGTCCTCATTATTAGGATCATTATCTAATTTAATATCAAAATCATAATATTTATTCACAATATGATTTGTAATTTTTGGATAGGGAATTTTACCCTTAAATACAAAATCTCCTAAAATACGATATCCCTGTGATACCAAATAACTTTCGAGATTATCTTCAGTAAAAAAGTGTTGAGAAGAAAATATATTTTCTAGAACATTTAATAAATTTTCATAACTTATACCACCTGGTACAGTTTCTTTAAGTTTATCATTAAGCCCATCAAAGAAATGATTTGGTATAATATCTACATCTACATATTTATCAATACTTTCAATATATTCATATTGATTACTATTTTTCAGCACTTCCCTTAAAGTCATTGTTAAGTCTTCATCTTTTACAATTGTTTTTATATCATCACTTGTAATTGCCTTACTTTTATCCTCTAAACATGCATAAGCAACGAGTAATGAACTATTCATTAATTGTTCATTAACCTTAACACATATTTGCCTTATTCTTTCTCTTGTTACATTTCTTTTTCTACCAATACTCTCTAAAGTATCTCCTCGAGCACGCATTTTATAAATCTCTAAATGTTGTGGTTTAATATAATTATAGTGTTCTTTAAAAATATCAATGACTGAATTATTGAGTATTTTTAAGCCTCTTTTGATATCTCTAAAATCCTTTGAATCAATGTCAATATTTATCAAATCATCTACTTTTAAATGATACAATCCATATTTATTAATAATTTCATTTTTAAAATTATAATTCTTAAGCAATTTGATTGAAGTGTGCATATTTTCTTGAGGTATATCTTTTAATATTTCACTCATATCTTTAATTGTAGATTGTCCTGCATATTCCTGGTTGAATATTTCTTCCATTTTTAAAAGTGTAGTACTTCCTATACCTTTAATTTTTGTATGACCAAAATCAAAATCTTCCAAATCAGAAAGTTTTGCCCAACCTTGTTGATGGCAATAATCAATAAAATATTGACCTTTAGGATAATTCTTAAATGTTTCTTCAATTGATTTTACTTCTTGTTGTTTTAATTGATATTTTGTTTCAAACAATTCTATACTATTTTTTAATTCAGTATAAAATTCCGAATATTTTTTATTATCATTGACTAAGTGATAATAACTGCTTAAATATTTGATGATATCATCTAGCGAGGAAGGAAAGAGTGAATACTGAAGATTATCAAAAGTAATATCGTTTTTGTTTGAAAAATTCATTTCTTGATTTTCAACATCCTGAAGAGCTTTATGATATACTTTACCTAATTTTATTAAAGAGGCTTGTCCAATGCCTTTCACCTTTTCATTATTAAAATCAAATTCACGCAAGTCAATTAAATCAAACCATCCGCGATTGTGACAATATTTTATAAACATGGTGCCTTTAGTTTCATTCTTAAAGGCATTTTCTATACTATAGCTATTTATCAGTAGTTGATGATTTTGCTCAAATGTTAATAGATTCTTTTTAAAATTTTGATACAATTCATTAAATTGTTCTTTGTTATTGATAATTTGATAGGTATTATCTAAATAATTTATAATATCATTACAAACCTGTTCACTCGTTTTCAATGTCATGTATGTCACCTCATTTGTCTCATTATATCATCATAATATCAAATTGTCTTATATAAGATTGAATAATTAGATTGAATTTGATATTATCCATATTTGACGAGGAGTGAATGATATGAAACAAAAAATATTTAAAATAATCAATGTAGATGACGATCATTATCTGCCAAGTAAGTTATTTGATATAATAATTGTTATATTAATCATATTAAGTATGATTAGTGTTATTTTATCAACATTTAATAATATACCATCTTGGATTACAAATTTAATGTCTAAATTTGAAAGCATATCAATTGTCATATTTACAATTGAATACTTATTAAGAATTTGGTCTGCTGATTTACTCTATCCTAATAATGGGAAAATAAAAAGTAGAATAAAGTATATATTTTCATTTATGGCCCTTATTGACTTAATAGCTATATTACCTTTTTACTTGCCTTTTATAACAAATGTTGATTTAAGATCTTTAAGATTGTTAAGACTATTTAGAATGGCGCGAATTTTTAAAATCAACAGATATACAACTGCATTGAATAGTGTATCCAACGTTTTAATCAAAAAGAAAGATCAACTTATTTCTTCATTATCAGTTGTATTTATACTCATGCTTATAGCATCAATATTAATGTATTATTGTGAACATGATGCTCAACCTGATGTTTTTGACAATGCTTTTAGTGGTTTTTGGTGGGCTATTGCTACTTTAACAACTGTTGGTTATGGTGATATTTAACCTGTAACAATTCTAGGTAAGATATTAAGTGCTATTATGGCTTTATTAGGAATAGGATTGGTTGCTGTACCAACTGGAATTATTTCTGCAGGATTTAGTGAGGAAATTAATGAAGAAGACGATGACATTGAATACTGTCCTTATTGTGGACATAAATTAAAATGAACTCATAATGAGTTCACCTTTACATTTGACTAAAATCATTTATTCTTTCCTGTTCATCTTTTTGTAATTCTTCAAAGAAATGCGCTAATGCTTCTTCATTATATTCTTCCATATATTGCAAATATTTAGCTCTTTTTGATACTGGTATTACAATTGGACATTGATTCTTTATCAATAATAAATAATTGATTAATAATCGACCTGTTCTACCATTACCATCTGGAAAAGGATGAATATTTTCATATTGAAGATGCATTTTTGCTATGTCTAACATCGTTATATTATTATAAATGAGGTTATTATAATTATCTATAAAATTATTCATTTTATCTTCTAACTCCATAGGATAAGGAAACTTCTTTTGTGAACCAATAATACGAATGGGTCCTAATCGATAACCTCCGACATACATAATATTTTCATTAATAGTTTGATTGATTGATATCAATAATTCATGAGATAATAATTCTTTTTCACCAACTTTTTCTAATAAAATATCCAATATTTTTTTATGATTTATAGCCTCATAAATTTCTCTAGGAGATGCATTTTCAATATTACAATGATTATTGTCAAACAATAAAGCATAAGTTTCATTAACACTTAAAGTACTTCCTTCAATAGCATTACTATGATAGGTACTTCTAGTGATAAAATCCTCAAAATATTTTTTATTTGATTGTAAAAAATTTAAATAATTCATATGTTCACCTTCTTTAATTATTTATAATAAATACAACTTTTATATATCAATTATAGTAAAATTTTTTTTAAAATCAATATATTATCAATAACGTCATCATCATTATTTAATAAATCGACATCACAAAAAAACGAACATCTTCTAAATAGAAGTGTTCGTTTTTATGTTGAGTGGAGGCGGCGGGGATCGAACCCGTGTCCAAAAGCTGTCCCATATGAAGCTTCTACAGTTTATCTTATGGAATGAATTTAACTAAGCTACGATCCACAAGCAGTCTTTCACTTAGCGATTCTGTTGATTTTCGAGATATAAGTCCAGACATCCTATATCCTTATCCTATAAGTTATGTTACCAGATTCCTCAATCATAGGCATATCAAGGGCTGATATTTCGCGTCTCTACTGTTAGAGAAAGGCCTTTATACTAGGCAGCGAAAGCGTAATTGTTTCTGTTTCCAGATATTTTTTGGTGCACTTAACGTATACCGACGACTGCAACTCCATTCAAACTAACCCCTGTCGAAGCCATGACGCCCCCAGGTTAATAAGCATTTTTCAATGCTTTTTCTATATCTCTTTTAGCATCCTTTGCTTTAAGATCTTCACGTTTGTCATGTAATTTCTTTCCTCTAGCTAAGGCAATTTCTACTTTAAGCTTAGAAGAATTAAAATACAATTTTGTTGGTACAACTGTCAACCCATCTTCTTTAATTTGTTTTTGAAGTTTTCTTATTTCTTTTTTATGTAATAAGAGTTTTCTTGTTCTTAAAGGTTGATGGTTAAAGCGATTCCCTTGTTCATAAGGAGCAATATGCATATTTTCAATAAAAGCTTCATTATTCTTTATTCTTATAAAAGAATCTTTAAGATTAACACTGCCTTTACGAACTGATTTAATCTCTGTTCCTTTTAATTCAATACCTGCTTCATAAGTATCTAAGATACAATAATCATGATAGGCTTTTTTATTTTGAGAAACAATTTTCATGCATATCACTTCCTTGTCTTTCTTTTGGTGTTTCGTTTAGACTTATATATTTTACTATTTTTAGATCGTTTTGTCTTTACTTTTCTATCATTTACATGAATAATTTTATGTCTTTTAGGTTTAGCATTTTTACCAACAACTACAAAATCTATCGTCTTATCTTTCTTGCTTGCAGAAATAACTCTAACTTTGACTTTATCAGATAATTTATAAATCTTGCCAGTATGTTCACCTATATGCATCATATTTTTTTCATCATAGTTATAAAAATCATCAGTTAATTCTGTAATATGAACCAATCCATCAATCGTATTTGGTAATTCTACAAAAAATCCAAATGATGTAACAGATGAAATAATACCTTCATAGATTTCACCAATATGATTTTTCATATATTCAGCCATTTTCATATCATCTACTTCACGTTCTATATCAATAGCCAAACGTTCTCTAGATGATGACTGTTCAGCCAAATAAGGTATCACTTCTTCAAAATGATTAATTTGACTTAAATTCTGTTTAAATAAAAATGTACGAATCAAACGATGAACTAATAAATCAGGATAACGTCTAATAGGCGATGTAAAATGTGTATAAAAATCATCCGCTAAACCAAAGTGTCCTAAACATTCTCTATCATAACGTGCTTTTTGCATGCATCTTAATAATAATGTCGATATAACACTATGTTTCTCTGTTCCTTGAGAGGCCTCAATAATAGCACTTAATTCATTTGGATAAATATGTTCTAATGAACCTTTAATTGTATACCCCAATGGTTTAACCATGGATACAAATTGTTGAAGTTTCTTAGAATCTGGTTGTTCATGTACACGATAAATAAATGGTAAATCCATCCATTTAAATTGTTGAGCTACTGTTTCATTAGCTAGTAACATAAACTCTTCAATCATCTTTTCTGATTCTCCACATTGTCTTAACATCACATCAACAGCTTTACCTTGTTTATCAACCACAACTTGTCCTTCATTCACATCAAAATCTATCGCACCCTTATTATCTCTTTTACGTCTTAATATATGCGCTAATTCCATCATTAAGAAGAATAAATCAACCACATCATGATATTTTCCTTGTAGTATAGGATCACCATCTAATATCTTATTAACATTGTTGTAAGTCATACGATGCGTTGATCTAATGACTGTTGGTTGTATATCATGAGACACAACTTGACCTTTTTCATCTATTTCCATCATACAACTAATTGTATATCTATCAACGCCCTCATTTAATGAACAAATACCATTCGATAACTTGTATGGCAGCATTGGAATAACTCTGTCTACCAAATATATAGAAGTCCCTCGTTTGACTGCTTCTTTATCTAAAGGAGAACCTTCTTCAACATAATAAGAAACATCAGCAATATGAACACCTAATTGATAATGACCATTATCTAATCTAGATAATGAAATAGCATCATCAAAATCCTTAGCATCATCACCATCAATCGTAACAATAGTTTTATCTCTTAAATCAACTCTATTTTTTATATCTGCTTGATCTATCTCATCACTAATAGTTGATATTTGATCATAAACATCACTAGGAAAATCAATATCGACATCATGTTCATAAACGACTGATAATATATCCATTCCTGGATCATCTCTATGACCAATAATCTTAACAATATCACCTTTTAAGTAAGGCTTATAAGCTTTGATTTCTACAACAACCTTATGTCCTACAGATGCCCCGTGCATATGAGCCTGATCAACATAAATCCATTTATTCATCTTATCATCATCTACCTTGATGATAAACTCATGTCTACCTTTAGATACTTCACCAACAAATCTTGTTTTACCACGCTCTAATACTTTAACAATCTTTCCTTCTATTTTTCCACTTGGTAAAATATATCTTTTAACCAATACTTTATCCTTATCAAAAGCATCTTTTAAATTATGCTCATTAATATGTATTTCGTTTTCTTCATCTATTTTTACAAAGCCAAATCCTTTTTTATTCATAGATAAAATACCGATATAATAATCTAATTGATTTGGTAAAAAATATTGATTCTTTTCATTTCTAATGATTAAGCCTTCATCTTCCATAGAATTAACAAGTTTAATGAAAGCAATATATTCTCGAGTATCTATTTGTTTTAATGTACTTGCTAGTTCATCTATTTTTCTTAAATGATAATTTTCATTTAGTAATAATTCTAATATATCCTCTTTCATTCATTCACCATCTCTTACACAAAAAAATAGGACACGTCAGTGTCCTATCATTAACCCATTCTAAGTAATATCGCAATAACAAAAAATGCAATTGCAAGACCAACTGTGATTCTCGAAAGTACCAAATCAGCTCCTCTTTCTTTTTGATGAGCAAAAAGACCAGACCTTTGCCCTGTCAAGGCATTAACGATACCATCAGTTTTACCACTCTGTAATAAGCATACAATAATAAGAGCCACTGAAACAATTATTAATAAAACATTTAAAACAGTTTCCATTTGTGTACCTCCTCTCTATCAGCATTGCTATAATAACATAAGTTCATTTAAATTACAACCCTAAATTTTATTCCTCAATTTCTGTTTCTTCATCTATATTATTTTGCTCATCAGCTTCTACTTCATTTGTATCCTCGTTAATTGCTTCTGCAGCAGCTTCATCTACTGCTACAACACTATAAATATCATCTTTAGAAATTAATGTTACAGTTGTTGTATATTCTATCGTATTAAGAATTGGATTTTCTATGTCAAACGTAATCTTAATCGTAATATCATAATATGTATAATCTTCAAGTCCTGATAATGCTTTATTAGAGAGTGTATTACTTATTAAATCATAACGTACCACTTCACATAAAGTATCCCCAGATTCAATCATACTATTCACGTTGGCATAATAATCATTAATAGCATAAGATGTAAAATCTTCCAACTTATCTTGATAAAAATAATCTATACCACCAATTTCATCAGCTTCCTTATTAGATAAAGTAAAATAATCAGAAACAAAATAAGCCGCTACTAATTGTCTTTCCGATTCCTGATCTTCTCGCTGCACAGCACTTTCTAATTGATTAAAAATATCACTCATCAATTCAGTTTCATCATCTTGTTGGACATATAATACTTCAATCGTTTCTCTTTTTGCCACTTCTTCTTGTTGATTATCTATTACTGTTAAAATAAGAGCTCCTATTACAATAACAATAATACCTACAACATAACGCATCTTAAACCTCTTCGCAAATTCGCGATACGGTTTCGTATCTTTGATATGTGGTAAATCATCACTCTTAATAAATATATTCATAATCGTTAAAACAGGCATATACTTACGATCAATCATATCAGTAATTTCTACAAACACTTCAAACAACAACATTAATATCAAAAACAATATGGTTGCTGCCATAGTATCATATGTATACATATAAGAACAAAGCGAAAATAGAAGCGTTGCACCATATAGTATAAGTACACTCTTTGTTTGTCCTAATTTTAATGAAAACATCAATTTATGGTGCAAGTGCCCTCTATCAGCTTCACTAAAACTCTTATGATGGACTTTTCTTCTAATAATTGCTATCAATGTATCCATAATAGGAATCATCAATACAACAATAGGTGCCCCTAAAGTAAAGAATACCGAACTCTTATATCCAAATCCTAATAATGATATAACTGCTATCATAAAACCGATAAATAAAGCTCCACAATCACCTAAAAATATTGATGCAGGATGAAAATTATAAACCAAAAAGCCCCCAATAGCACCTGCTAACAACAATGACAATAAAGAAATATCAGTACGACCATATATCAAAGAAATTAATGATATTGTTATTAAAACAATAATAGAAATACCTCCACATAAGCCATCTAAACCATCTATCAAATTAATTGCATTTGTTATACCAACAATCCAACCAATTGTAATAATAATCGCTATTGCCTGGGAAATAATATTTGGTAAAAAAGGTAATGAGAATCCTTTTAAAACAATCCCTCCATAAAATACCACAACTAGTGCTGCAATAATTTGACCTAGCATTTTAAGTTTCGGTGAAAGATCATGAATATCATCATAAAGACCTGTTAAAAAAGTAATAAATCCTCCTATTAATATAGAATTAATTTGATTATCTGTACTCAAGAAAATCATTGTTCCAATAAGAAAGCTTGCATAAACAGCATAACCACCTGTACGAGGGATTTCTCCTTTATGAACAGTACGTTTATTCATATGAGCAATGATGCCTAGTTCTTTTGTAACTTTACCTACAAGTGGTACAAATACAAAACTTATAATAAAAGTTACAACAAAGGATAAACATATTTGTAAACTCATATCAGTGCTCCTTTCTTTTTTAGTATTATAGTACAAAACACGGGAAAATCATACAAATAAATGATTTACTGTTTTAAATATTATAGCATAAATGCTATAATAGAACCAAGGAGGAAAATAGAATGCATAAATTAGGTATTTCAGTTTATCCTGATAAATCCGATATTAATGAAGTATATGCTTATATGGAAAAGGCTGCATCACTTGGATTTACCAGAATATTCACTTGTTTTTTATCTGTACCAGATGATGAAAGAGAAACATATTTAAAAACAACTTTTAAAGATTTTATGAAAAAAGCTCATGAACTAGGATTTGAAGTCGCTGCTGATACAAATCCTGAAGTTTTTAAATTGATTGGTGCTTCACCTGATAATCTAAAACCATTCGCTGATTTGGGACTTGATATTATTCGTTTGGATGGTAATTTTGGAACTCAAGGTGATATTGCAGTAACACGAAATCCGTATAATATTAAAATTGAATTTAATGCTAGTATGGATGCTGGTGTAGAGTTATTGATTAATAATGGTGGTAATAAAGATCAAATTATTATGTGTCATAATTTTTTTCCCTGAAAGATACACTGGTTTGGATTTTGATTTATTCCAGGAGTTTAATGCTTATTGGAAAGAATTAAACTTACATACAGCTGCATTTGTATCTAGTAATAATGAACATACGATTGGTCCTTGGCAAGTATTCTGTGGTTTACCAACAGTAGAAATTATGCGTGGTTTGCCTATCGATTTACAAACACGTTATTTATTAGCAACCGGTGATGTTGATGATATTTTAGTTGGTAATTATCCAGCAATTGATGAAGAATTGGAAGCTTTATCTAAGGTTAATTTACAAGCTATTGAATTTAGAGTAGAAGAAGCTGAAGGTATTACTGAAAATGAGAAGGCAATCATGTATGAATTTGCTCCTCATTGGGATAGATATGATCATTCATCATTTATGTTAAGATCATCTTTTGCACGTGTATGGTTTAAATCACAAAAAAGCGTGCAAGATCCTACAGTATCTTCTAATGTCAATTATCAAGTTACTTCTCAATCCATTCCTTATCGTGATCCAGGTAAACCCGTATTTACAAAAGGTGATGTGTTAGTTGTTAATGATAATTTAGCTCATTATCGTGGTGAATTAGAAATCGTCTTAACAGAAATTCAAAACGATGGTGAACGTAACCTAGTTGCGACTGTTAAACCCGAAGAAATTATGTTGTTAGATTTTATTAAACCAGGACATCATTTTAAGATTCTAAAGTAAATAAGAGCATCTGAGACAATGTCATTAAGTTTATTTTTAAGAAATTATATGTTAATGTCTTTACGGGTTTAAGTGATCTCAAAATAGATTGTACTTTAAATGTACAATCTAT
>JAJQDJ010000265.1 GCA_021202205.1 Erysipelotrichaceae bacterium | reverse complement strand
TAAAATCAATGTTTTTTTATTTTAATGACGCACACGGTGCAAATGAGGTTTTTTCTTTTTATTTACTACAGTAAGCGTTTTACTTATATATGTTAAAATTTTAATTTGAAAAAGAAAGCGTTTTATCAACAAAAAATTAAAAATTTAACAAATCTATGCTTGTTTTTTTACAAGAAGTATAGTATATTGTGGCTGTAAAAAATATATGGAGGTTTAAAAATGGCAGAAAAGAAATCTGAAAAAAAAGAAACTCAAAAAGTTCAAAATGAATGGACAAATGAAAAAATTGATGCTCATGTTGATGATTTGGTGCAAAAAGCGTTGGTTGCATTAGATAAGTATGAATCTTATAGTCAAGATGCAGTGGATTATATAGTTGCGAAATGTTCTGTGGCTGGACTTGATCAGCACGGGGTGTTAGCTGAAGCAGCTGTTAAAGAAACAGGCAGAGGTGTATTTGAAGATAAAGCAGTGAAAAATTTATTTGCTTGTGAATATGTAACAAGTAATTTATATCATTCTAAGACGGTTGGTATTATTAGTGAAGATCCTTTAACAGGTATTACGGAAATTGCTGAACCAGTTGGCGTGGTTTGTGGTATTGTTCCTACTACAAATCCAACTTCTACTGTTATTTTCAAATCATTAATTGCAATTAAAACAAGAAACCCTATTATTTTCTCATTCCATCCATCTGCATATGAATGTTCTGTTCAAGCAGCCAAATGTATGTTAGATGCTGCTGTTGCAGCTGGAGCTCCAGAAAACTGTATTCAATGGTTAGAAGTCAGAAAATCAATGTATGCAACAAGTGCTTTAATGAATCATCCAGGTGTCGCTACAATTTTAGCTACTGGTGGTAATGCGATGGTTAAATCTGCTTACTCATGTGGTAAACCTGCTTTGGGTGTTGGAGCTGGTAATGTACCTGCTTATGTGGAAAAATCATGTAATTTAAAACGTGCTGTGAATGATATCGTATTATCAAAATCATTTGATAATGGTATGATTTGTGCCAGTGAACAGGCAGCTATTGTTGATCATGAAATTTATGATGATTTTAAAACTGAAATTTCAAGATTTCATGTTCATTGGGCAAATGCTGAAGAAAAAACAAAACTTGAAGAATATATGTTTGGGGCTGCAGCCTATAGTGATAAAGTGAATGAAGTTGGTACAGTAAAAGCAGCGGTTGTTGGGATGCCTGCTTCTTGGATTGCTAAGCAAGCTGGATTTAGTGTTCCTGAAGATACTCAAGTTATCTTAGTAGAATGTCAGGAAGTAGGACCTAATGAACCTCTTACAAGAGAAAAATTATCTCCTGTCTTAGCTGTATTAAAAGCTGAATCAACTCAAGATGGTATTGATAAATCAGCTGCAATGGTTGAATTCAATGGTTTAGGACATAGTGCTGCTATTCATACTGAAAATCATGATATAGCTGTTCAATTCGGTTTACAATGTAAAGCAATTCGTATTATTGAAAATGCCCCATCTACATTTGGTGGTATTGGTTCTGTATATAATGCATTTATTCCATCATTAACATTAGGTTGTGGTTCTTATGGACATAACTCAGTTTCTAATAATGTAAGTGCATTTAACTTATTAAATATTAAGAGAGTAGGTAGACGTAATAATAATATGCAATGGGTAAAACTTCCACCAAAAATCTATTTTGAAAGAAATTCAATTAGATATTTAAGAGATATGAAAGAAATGAACAAGGCTATGATTGTTACTGATAGAGGTATGTATAATCTTGGCTATGTTGATAAAGTTGAAGATGCAATTAAACGTAGAAAGAATAAAGTAGATTTAGAATTATACTTTGATGTAGAACCTGATCCAAGTTTGGAAACAGTTTTAGAAGGTGTAGAATTGATGAGAAAATTTGAACCTGATGTTATTATTGCATTAGGTGGGGGATCTCCGATGGATGCTGCTAAGATTATGTGGCTGATGTATGAACATCCTGAAGTGAATTTTGATGATATTAAACAAAAATTCATGGATATTAGAAAACGTGCCTTCAAGTTCCCTGAATTAGGTAAAAAAGCAAAACTCATCTGTATTCCTACAACTTCAGGAACTGGTTCAGAAGTAACGCCATTTGCTGTTATCACTGATAAGAAAGCTAATAAAAAATATCCATTAACAGACTATGCATTAACACCAACTGTAGCTATTGTTGATCCAGAATTTGTTATGAGTTTACCAGCATCAGTAGCTGCAGATACAGGTATTGATGTCTTAACACATGCAACAGAAGCTTATGTATCTATTTTAGCTTCAGACTTTACTGATGGCTGGGCAAAACAAGCCGTTAAATTAGTTTTTGATTATTTAGAAGAATCTGTTAAGAAAAGGACACCACTTGCAAGAGAAAAGATGCAGAATGCAGCAACTATTGCTGGTATGGCCTTTGCCAATGCCTTTTTAGGTATGAACCATTCATTAGCACATAAAATAGGTGGGGAATATCATGTTCCTCATGGTCGTACAAATGGTATCTTAATGCCACATGTTATTAGATATAATGGTACAATTCCAACTAAATTAAATATTTGGCCAAAGATTGAAAATTATAAAGCAGATGTGAAATACATGGAATTAGCTCAATTGATTGGCTTAAATCCAAAAACACCTGAAGAAGGTGTGGAAATGTATGCACAAGCTGTTGAAAAATTATGGGTAAGCTGTGGTGGCGCTACAAACTTTAAATCACAAGGTATTTCTAAAGAAGATTGGGATAAATCAATTCATAGAATTGCAATGAATGCTTATGAAGATCAATGTACTCCAGCTAATCCTAGAATGCCTATGGTTTCAGATATGGAAGAAATTCTAAAAACAGTATATGATTATGAATCTCCATTTGCTAAAAAATAATGATGAAGCTATTGTCAATGACAATAGCTTTTTTATATGTTATAATACTAGCGGTGATTTTCATGAAAAAGAAAGATGTTTTTCTTATTATTATTTTATGCATAATTATAGCTATTGCATATATGATATATAATCATATGCAAACAGATACCAATACTATTGAAGTTTATTATCAAAATGAGCTTATAGATACCGTAGATATATCAATAGATGCCTCTTATACTTTTACAGGAACATATGGATCTTTCACCTTGGAAGTGAAAGATCGACAATATCATGCTACAGATGTCGAATGTCCTAATCATGATTGCGAAAAAATGGGTTGGATCAAAGAGGGAAGTACAAAATCTATTATCTGTTTACCAAATGAAATATATGTTATACAGTCAAATGCTGAAGAACAAATTGAAGTGGGAAACTAGTTTCCCTTTTTTTCACATATTCATTTGATTATTTACATGAATTACTTTTCTAAACTGAAATAAATATGAGGAGGGATACGAAATGTTCAAAAACGCCTTATTAAGTATTAAAAAGAATATAGGTAAAACTATACTGTTTTTTGTTATAATGGTTGTCATTGCTAATCTTGTGATTGCTGGTTTATCTATTAAAAGTGCTACTACAAAATCGATTACATCTATAAGACAGTCTCTAGGTAGTGAAGTAACGTTATCATATAATACTCAAAATATGATGAATAATCGCGAACAGGGTCAAGCTTTAGACGAGGTTGTAAGCAGTATAACTGTAGATATGGCAGATCAATTAAAAGATTTGAATTATGTTGAAAGCTATAATTATACTTTAAGTGTCAGTGCTAATAGTGATGATATTGATCCTGTAGAAACAACATCAACGACTGATGATTCATCAGATACATCTGTCGATGAAAATATGCAAGTTCCTAATAATGGAGATGAAACAAAAGGTCAATTTATGGATAGCAATGATTTTACTGTTATTGGTAATACCACGATGGCTCATTTAAGTGATTTTACTGATGAAAATTATGTATTATTAAGTGGGAAATTATTAACTGAAGATGACGCAGGAACTACAAACTGTGTTATTGAGTCAAATTTAGCAAGTGATAATGATTTAGAAGTTGGTGATACTTTTACTATTACAACAACCAATAGTGATAGTGAGGATATAACTGTTACTTTAACAATTGTTGGAATATTTGAAATAGAATCAAGTAGCGATATGGGTAGTATGAACATGAGCAATCGTCAAAATCCAATGAATTATATTTATGTAGATATATCGACTGCTCAAACATTGAATGATAGTACAACAGATATTACTAGTGCTACTTATTATTTGGATGATCCAGATCATATTGATGCTTTCATTGAATTGGCAGAAAATTCGACAGACATAGATTTTGAAACATATACATTAGATGCTAATGATTCAATATATCAAAATAGCATATCTTCATTAGAGGATATGCAACAATTTGCAAATATATTCTTGTGGGTTGTGGTCGGAGCAGGATGTGCTATATTATGTTTAATATTGATGCTTACAATGCGCAGTCGCTTCTATGAATTTGGTGTCTTTTTATCATTAGGACAGTCTAAAATCAAGATTATGTTGCAACAATTAATAGAGGTATTGATTGTTGCAGTGGTAGCATTTGCTTTATCGTTAGGTACAGGTAAGATGGTATCCAATGTCATTAGTTCAATGTTAGAATCGACTCAAAATAATCAAACTGAAATGATTATGGAAATACCTGATGATATTGGTGACGGCCTTGATAATTCAGATGTCATTAATAATAGTTCGGATGATAAAATAGATAAAGGTAATCTCTTTAATCAAGCTTTGACATCTCCAGAAAATACAGAATTAGATGTTTCTATGACTACAACGACGGCTATACAATTAGCTGGCATTACAGGTCTTATTTGTATTGTATCTGTATTGTTACCATTAATTTATATCTTGAGATTATCACCAAGAGAAATCTTAGTGAAGAAGGAGGGATAAAATGAGTGAAATTGTTTTAACATTTGAAAATGTTTGTTATCATTATCAGGATGGTACAAAACAAGTCAATATCTTAAAAGAAGCCTCTTATGATTTTGAAATTGGTAAAACATATGCTATTGTAGGAGCCAGTGGTAGTGGTAAAACGACAACTATTGTATTGGCTGGAGGATTGGATTCACCAAAAGCAGGTAGAGTTTTATATAAAGGTGAGGATATTGAAAAAATTGGTTTAACGAATTATCGTCGCAATCATGTTTCGATTGTTTTTCAATCATATAATCTTATTACCTATATGAATGCTGTTCAAAATGTGACCAATGCTATGGATATTAGTCGTATCAAAATATCTGATAAAAAGCAAAAAGCATTAGAAATATTACAAGAATTAGGACTGACTGAAGATGAAAGCAAAAGAGATATCAGAAAACTTTCAGGAGGACAGCAACAAAGTGTAGCAATCGCTCGAGCTATGGCTAAAGATGTTGATTTGATACTCTGTGATGAACCAACAGGGAATTTAGATGAAGAAACATCTCAGGGTATTATTCAAACATTTATAGATTTGGCTCATATAAAAAATAAATGTGTTATTGTAGTGACACTTTCAAAGGAATTTGCCCAATGTATGGATGTACAGTTCAAAATTAATCAAGGGAAATTAATGAAAATTGATTAATGTTCACAGAAAATTCATATCAATAGGCTAGTATATATTCGTCTTAAGAAAAGACAAATAATAAAAAGACGACCCCCTCTCCCTAATTATAAATTCGTCTATAAAAAACCAGATGTTTCCCCACATCTGGTTTATTTTTTTATAAATCTGAAAAACTGATAATTTTTATATTTTGACTTTTAATATAATCTTTTAATTCCTGCGATGTAAACAATGCCAACTCTTTCATTCTCGGTAAATTATAACTAGAGATATCACATAATTTTTGATCAATTAGACACATCGACTTGATAATACCTTCATTATGTTCACATATTTCTTTAATGAAATCCATGCATTTTGCATATTCATAGTTATCTATAATCTTGTTTCCTTGTCTTATAGGCACATCATATTCATAAGCCAATTATTTTATCGTATGTTCGAACCATGGCAGTAAATGTACATGATGATGTGAGTCCAAATGATCTGGTTTATGTCCAGTCAATGCAATAAAACTATTGATTTGTGCTTTAAATTCCTGATATAAATTATTGACATTACCATAGGGTTTTCCATCATTATAACTATTTGGTCTTCTAAAATAACCTCTTTCATCCACAAATGAAGTTAGCTGAGTTAATGGCTTACCAATTGTTATATTTAAATGTACTCCTAATTTTAAATCACCACAATAACTTAAATAATTATTTTTATAAGGCATATTCATCATACAATTACTTGATGATACCAAGCCATTTTTATGTGCCAATAAAATACCAATGGTATTTCCTTCGCACATGCCAAAATCATCAGCGTTTATAATTAATTTCTCAATCATTTGATCACCTTCTTAACTATTATATATGATAAAATTATTGAAAGTAAAGATAATGTACAATTAGAGATACACATGAAGTGATATGATTTTATATTTTGATAAATTTATATCATACTTTTTTATAGTATTAATAACATTTTATCAATTCAATAAAATTGTTGACAAGGTATGTTAAATCATGTATTATAATGTCCTGTTTAGAAGGAGATAGGTTTAGGGGATACATATGTCTTTTAAACATTATTTGGAGAGAGGTTTGTTTATTATAGTCGATTCTTATTGGGGAGAGTTTGAGTATTGCTAAATTAAACAATAATAGGAAAATATCTTTAATGGGGGATTAAAGGTCTTTTTCATTTATGAAAGTTCATACAAAGTTCATTAGAAATTCAAATTCCGTTAACAAAACTATACTAATATATAATTGTCTTAGGAAAAGACAGATAATAATACAATATAGATTTAACTCTCTCTCCCTAAATAAAATCTATAAAAAGAAAATCAAGCGTATTCCCCTCGCTTGATTTTTGTTTTAATTGTGATATTCTTTTATATATGAAAAGAGGTAGACCATGATTACAATACTAGTTGTTGATGATGATAAGAATACAAGATTATTTATGAAAGCATTATTAGAAGCAGAAGGATACTGTGTAATTTTAGCAGGTAATGGACAAGAAGCATTGGATAAGTTTGATAACAATCGTATTGATTTAATGATTGTAGATATTATGATGCCAAACATTGATGGTTATGAATTGACAGATTTGGTTAGAAAATCATATAGTGAACTACCTATATTAATGGTATCGGCTAAGCAAGAAACAGTTGATCGTAAAAAAGGGTATTTGGTAGGTATTGACGATTATATGAGTAAGCCAGTTGATGAAGAAGAGTTGTTATTAAAAATACAGGCGTTGCTAAGACGTGCAAAAATCATGAGTGATCGTCAAATTCATGTTAGCGATGTCACTTTAGATTATGATAGCCTAACGGTTTCTCGACCAGGAGAAGAAATAACACTGCCATTAAAAGAATTTCAATTGTTATTTAAATTATTATCCTACCCAGGTAAAATATTTACACGTATTCAATTAATGGATGATATTTGGGGTTATGATAGTGACACAGGATGGGAAACTGTCACTGTTCATATTGGACGTTTAAGAAAACGTTTTGAAAATTGGGATGAGTTCTCTATAGAATCTGTTAGAGGACTTGGATATAAGGCGGTGAAACATGATGTTTAAAAATAGACCTAATCGTTGGGTTGTATCGGCTCTTATTGCTTTATTTGTATTTGTAGTACTGGCTTTAACTGCTTTTATTACAGTTATTTTTATTACGACTCTTATTTATTTTGGTTTTATTAATACAAGTGCGTATCATTATTCTATACCTTTCATTTTCTTTGGAATAGATAGTGTTATTATAGGATTGCTTGTCTCTTGTTTTGTTAGTCGTATTCCTAGTAGGCCATTGGTGAAAGTGATTGATGGTATGCAGGCTTTGGCACAAGGTCATTACGATACCCGTATTCAGTTAGGAAAATTTCCTTTAGCTCAAGATATGGAAACCAATTTTAATCATTTGGCTGAAGAACTTAAAAATACAGAATTATTACGTAGTGATTTTGTTAATAATTTTTCGCATGAATTTAAAACGCCAATTGTATCTATCAAAGGTTTTGCGAAAATACTTAAAGATCATAATTTATCAAAACAACAACAAAATGACTATTTAGATATTATTATTGATGAATCTGAAAGATTGGCTGATATGGCCACGAATGTTTTAGAATTATCAAAAGTTGAAAAGCAAACCATATTGACCAATATAACAAAATTCAATGTATCTGAACAAATTAGAAATGCTGTTATATTATTAGAAAAGAAATGGGAAGAAAAAAACATCGATTTTGATTTGTCATTTACTGATTATTATATTGAAGGTAGTGAAGAACTATTAAAAGAAGTATGGATTAATCTCTTGGATAATTCTATTAAATTTGCTCCAATAAATGGACATATAACAATATTCATAAAAGAAATAGATAATTATTTAGAAGTATCTATCAGTAATGATGGTGAAAAAATTAAAGAAAAAGATATAAAAAGAATATTTGAAAAATTTTATCAGGGAGATACATCACATGCTTCAAAAGGTACAGGTATTGGGTTGTCTATTGTTAGTCAAGTTGTCAATTTACACAAAGGTCATGTTAGTGTTACAAGTAATCATCTTACAACCTTTTCTGTCTCACTTCCACTTACACAGTTCATATAAAATTCATCAAAATTTCATATTCATATTCTATGATATAACTGTCTTAAGAAAGACAATATAATATATAGACAACAATCTCTCTCCCTTCAAAATATTATGTCTATTAAATAAAAATCAAGTGTATTCCCCTCACTTGATTTTTTATTTGAAAAAATAATATTGATTAAATCAAAGCATTTTAAATTTCTTAAGAAAAAGGTGGACAATTCATGCTATATAGGCTAAAATACTTTCGGGTATTTTATTGAAAGGGAGGATACGTATGGATAGTCAAATTATAAAACATATCCAGAAAAACTTGCAGGAAAATGTTATAAAACGTAAAGCAATGTTTATCCCATTATTATTTGTTTCAACTTTTGGCTTAGTAGGCTATGCAGCTATTGATAAAGAAGCGCCAACTATTGATGCGAATAAGATTGAAGTTCTTTATGGTTCTTTATGGAACAGAGTTAGATAAGACGATGTTTGATATCGAAGATAATCGTGATTCATTGGACAATCTTGATGTTACTATCGATGATAGAACATATGATGCCAATCAATTAGGTATATATAGTATTGAAGTAACTGCTACTGATATGTTCAGTAATGCTGTTACAAAAACTGTAGAAGTGGAAGTTGTAGATAAAACAGCTCCTGTATTATCTACAACAGGTGATGGCTATATTATTGAAGTTGCAGTAGATGCTGATAATGATATTACAAATTATGTAACAGCTACAGATAATGTAGATGGTGATGTTACAGCATTTATTGAAATACATAGTGACTTAGATACGAGTGAATTAGGTAGTCAAACAATAGCTGTGAGTGTATCAGATAACTCTGGTAATACAACTACAGAAACTTATGAATTCTGTATTACTGATACTGAAGCTCCAACAATTACTTTAAGTAATGAAAGTATTACTGTTGATTATGGTTCAAGTTTTGATTACAACGATTATGTAACTGTGAAAGATAACTTTGATAAAGATGTTGATGTAAGTGTTGATGGTAGTATTGATACAAAGTCTGAAGGAACTCAAACTCTAACAATTACAGCCACTGATTCATCTGAAAATACATCAACTGCAACTTTAACAGTTGACGTAGAAGATATATCTGCACCTACGATCAAATTGAGTAAGACAAAAGTATCTATTTATGTTGGAGATAGGTTCTCTGCTTCTAAGTACTTATCTAGTGCTACTGATAACAAAGATGGTGATTTAACTGATGAGGTTGAAATTGATAGTAGTGTTAAGACAAGCAAAGCTGGAACATATACAGTGACTTATTCAGTCAGTGATGAAGCTGGAAACAAGACATCAAAGACATTAAAAGTAACAGTGAAGAAGAAAACAACATCTAGTTCTTATAGTGGATCATCAAGCATTGTAGCAACGGCTGTTTCAAAATTAGGCTGTGCCTATAAATATGGATCAGCAGGGCCAAATACATTTGACTGCTCTGGCTTTACACAATGGGTATATGCGCAAAATGGTAAGAGTATTCCACGTACTTCAAGTGCACAAAAAGCTGGTGGTACAGCAATGTCATTAAGTTTATTTTTAAGAAATTATATGTTAATGACTTTACGGG
>JAJQDJ010000087.1 GCA_021202205.1 Erysipelotrichaceae bacterium | reverse complement strand
AATCAATGTTTTTTTATTTTAATGACGCACACGGTGCAAATGAGGTTTTTAATTTTATAATTCTATCACTTCTAAATCATCTGGAACATAAATGTTTCCATGATAGTATCGTTGTCCTTCTTTCGTATATAATTCTTTACGTGTTCCTACAGTTTGATCTTCTGTATGATACAATAATATATTTTTAACATTAAATCGTTCAGCCAGTTCACAAGCATCTTTAACTGTTGAATGATTTTTTTCATATGGCTTATAAATATCAGCTTGTGAATATAAACAAAAAGCTTCATGGAATAACCATTTACTATTATCAACATAAGGATAACTACTTTCATAACAAGGTTCATCTCCACAACAAGTGAGTTTTTCTCCATTACCTAAATCCATACAATAGCCAAATTGTTTGGCTTTTTTAGAGTGAATATCAAAGAATGTGACATCTTTACCAATGATATTGTAAGTATCACCATCATTAACAGTCACCAAATGAAGAGTTTTACCAATACATGCAGTTTCTGATGGTTCCAATACTTGTCTAGAAATATTTTCAATAATGCGTATTACTTCTTCATGGCCATAAATATAGGCCTCCCCTTGAAATCGACCATATTTCATTTCCTGACAATAAATACGCATCATCCAAATAATACCTAACAAATGATCAATATGCTTATGTGTCACAAAGATATGATGAATATCATTATGATTGATACCAGCATGTTTTAATTGGGTTAAAAGCGTGCTCCCTCCGCCACCATCAACTAATAAATAGTTCGAATCATTTTCAATCACATAACAAGTATTATAATATTCCGTAACAATTGCATGCCCAGAGCCTAACATTGTTAATTTCATAAGTTACCTTTCCTTCTTTATTTCCATGATGTTAGTATTTTATTTAATAATAGTAATAATTCTTCCTTTTCACGATCATCTAACATAAAGAAGATATCTTCATTATTATCTTTATAACGTATAATGGTATTTCTGCCTTTATCAGTTATTTGAATGACAGATTTTCTTTTATCATTATTATCTTTATAACGAATAATTTTTCCTGATTTTTCTAATTTGGCAAGAATTTCAGAAATCGATCCAGCTTTAATGTTAAGAATATCCTGAAGCTCTTTTTGAGAAATCGTATCACACTCGTTAAGAATTTCCAATATACGCCCTTGTCCCTGTTTTTTGCCCATTTTATGGTTCAAAACCTGAGAACACTTAATCAATAATCCAGCTAAATCTAATTTATCCATTTTCCGCACCTAGTTTCTTTATTTCTCGATACCATAAAGATATTGTAATAATAAATGCTAAAACATCAGCAATCGGTACAGCTATCAATACACCATATAAACCTATAAATTGTGATAAGATTAATATAAGAGGTATCAACAAAACACATTGTCTAAGTAAATTTAAAAAACTAGAATAAGTAACTTTTCCAATGGCTTGAAAGAAATTCGCACACATCATTTGACAACCAACAATAGGAAGTAAAGTAAACCATATACGAATAGCATTTGTTCCTAATTCAATGATTTCTTCTTCGCTATTAAACAAAGATATAATAAAACCAGGGAAACATTGAATGAATAGAAAACCAACAATTGCTATAGCAGTTGCTCCAATAATAGTATAACGCAATGTTTCTTTGACACGATTATATTGTCTAGCACCATAGTTATAACTTATAATCGGTTGTTGACCATGAGTAATACCTACTAAAGGCATGAGAACTAACGTTTGAACACTTGTAATAATACCAACTGTAGATATCGCTATATCTCCACCATATGTACCTAGTGTTCCATTAATAACAATATTTAAAACACTTGAAGCCATTTGTAGTAAAAATGCTGGTGTTCCTGTCTTAATAATCATATAAATATGATGAAATCTTGGTTTTAAATCAGGAAATGTTACATGAATCATACTACGCTTACCAAAGAAATAAGATAACTGCCAAACCATACTTAAAAACTGTCCACCAATGGTTGCCAAAGCTGCACCTTGCATACCCATATGACAAAGAATAATTAAAATATAATCAAAAATAATATTAAAACAAGCACCTATCAATTGAGAAATCATAGAATTTGTGGCATTACCTTGAGCTCTTGAAAAGTTATTGCCACATAAAGCCACACATTGAAAGAATGCACCAAATAATATAATACCCAAATAATCTTTGGCATAAGGTAAGACTTGATTACTAGCTCCTAATATTTTAAGTAAAGGTGATAAAAACAAATTACCAAAAACTGTAAAACACAAACCAAAAAATACTGCTAATATTAAAGCATTACCTTGATAAATCCTAGCGTCATCTTCCTCTTTAGCACCTAATGAAATCGAAAAACGTGTTGATCCTCCTACCCCACACATTAATCCTAAAGCCATTAAAACAAGAGTTACAGGATAAGAAACTGTAATACCAGCTAATCCTAATGAACCCAAATCAGCTGTATTACCAATAAACATTCTATCGACAATATTATATATTGCATTAACAAGCAATCCCACCATGGCAGGAATAGATAACTCTACAAGTAATGGTAATATTTTTTTTGTACCCATTTTATTATCATCCATATTTATCCCTCCATAATTTTTACAAAATATTTTCTATTTCTAGGTCCATCAAATTCACACAGATAAATACTTTGCCAGATACCTAACAATATCTTACCATTTTCTATAATCAATGTTTGATTACAATTAAAAGCTGTAGATTTCATATGAGCATGTGAATTACCTTCAAAATGATGATAATCACTATGGTTAGTCGGAAACACGCGCTCATAGCCGTTAATCATATCTCTGACCACATCAGGATCAGCATTTTCATTAATAGTAATACCAGCTGTAGTATGAGGTGTATAAACCACAATAATACCATTTTTAATTTTTGAATCTTTTAAATCTTGTTGGATTTGATAAGAAATATCTACCATTTCCATGCGTTTTGAAAATTGATATGTATGCTTATATAACATTGTTACTCCTCCATATATTTCTTGTAAATATCTCGTAATTCTTCTTTTACATTTAATATGGCATTCATACTTGTAAAAAAATCATCCGCGTAATTTGTATGACCATTATTCATACACCATACAAATTCATAACCTGAGAAAGTATAAGCCAAAGATGAGTACAAAACATGAGGATCATTCATATTATTGATTTCATGAGCTTGTTGAGCTTTATTAATCATCATGACAGCTAATTGTGTTAAATTCCCACGCATATCGAAACTATGATGATTTTCATTTAAATTAGATATCATCATTTGACTAAATAAATCAGGACCAAATTTCATTGTATCTTTCATAAGTGAACAAAAAATAATGACCAATTGTTCATAATGGCTATCGGCTTGTAAAAATCGATATGTATCCGTTGTTATATCATGAATTGTACGATCATATAAATCTAATATCAGTTCATCTTTAGAACCAGCATATTTATAAAATGTAGGTTTAGTAATTTCACAAGCATCACATATATCATTAATAGTAACATTATTGTATCCCTTAGATGAGAATAATTCCAAAGCAATGTTACTTATCTCTTCTTTATTAATCTTCTGCATAAAAACACCTCTGTGGTAATATTATCATATTTTTACAAATTTGTCTTTATATTATATTCTGTGTTATAATACGTTTATATGAGGGAGTAGTAGTGATGAATAGAAACAAGAAGATTAAAGAATTAGCAAAATTAATGAATGATAAATCATTGATTAAAGTACCAATAATTAATGATATTGTAAAATGTTTTGATATTCTTTTAGATGATGAACAATTAGATTATTTATTAAAGCTAGGTAACAAAAAATATAGTTATGAAAGATTAAGAGAATTATATGATAAAGATAATTTTGATGATTTTATCTATCATATACTCCATTATGGGATGATTTGGTGTATTGATGAGCAATATGAATTATCACCAATATTACCAGGATGGATAGAAATATGTTTGAGTGGTCCAATGGATGATAAAAAAAGAAAGGTTATGGAAACATTTAAAGGATTTGAAGAGTTTTTAAAAATGGTGAATTTGCCTGGTATTAGACAATATTTAAATCATCATGCCATTAAAAACCTTGAAACGCATCCAGCCCATATGTCTACCTATATATCACAAAACAACAATATCAAAATAAAAATCAATAAAAAAATAGAAGCTCAACAAGAAGTGATTCAAGATGGTGATGTTTATGCATTACTAAAAAAACATCCTGATGATATTGCAGTCATGAATTGTATGTGTCGTACTATTAAACAAAGTGATCACCATGAATGTGCTTATCATATGCCTATGCGTGTATGTATGGTATTTGGTAGTTTCGCAAAACAAATTATCAAATATGATGTAGTAGATAAAATAAGTTTAGATGAAGCTATTAAAATAGTTGATGAATGTGCAAAGTTGGGTGCCATTCATACCATTTATCATTATGGTATGAATAGTGAACAAGAAGAGATATGTATTTGTAATTGTTGTAAGGATTGTTGTTTTATTTATGGTGGTTATCAGGATGGTACTGTAAGTAACATCAATGTCAAAGCTTATTATATATCTACAATTAAGAATATTGATCAGTGTGTCAAATGTCAACAATGTATTAATCATTGTCCTAGTGATGCTTTAAGTTTAAAGAATAATATCATTACTTTAGATAATGAGCGTTGTATTGGTTGTGGACAATGTAGCAAGAAATGTCGAAGGGATGTGTTTGAAATGGTTTATAATGAAAGAAAGGTATTTGTGAAGACAAGATGAAAATAGATTTGAATAAGGATGTGCATGCTTCTAATAATGCTAAAGCATTGGAAGTTCATGACTTTTTTAATAGTAAGGGTATTAAAATTATTAATTTAGTTGGAAGTCCTGGTAGTGGTAAGACTACTTTGTTGGAAAGTATGATTAAGTACCATGGAAGTGATGATATTGGCGTTATTGAAGGTGATTTATTTGGTGATTTGGATCATCAAAGAATTGAAAAATTAGGTGTACAAAGCTATCAGTTGAATACGGAAGGTGCTTGTCATTTAGAAGCCAGTTTTCTTGATGAAGCATTAAATCATTTTGATTATGATAAGATGAAGTATATGTTTATTGATAACATTGGTAATTTGATATGTATAGTATCATATTATTTAGGAGAGGATTTACGTATTATTGTATCTTCTACAACTGAAGGTAATGATAAACCTTATAAATATCCTAAGATGTTTTATACAAGTGATATTGTGGTATTGAATAAGATAGATTTATTACCCTATATTGATTTTGATGTGAAAAAATTTGATAAAGCTATAGAAAATTTTGAATGCCAAAGTATTCATGTTTGTGCTAAAACATCAGAAAATATTGATAAATTATGTGAGATGATATTTAATGCATGAAAGAGCTGTATGCAGAGAGATCATGGATATATGTATGGATGCCAAAGAAGAATATCAATTAGATATTATTGAAAGTATTACATTAAAGATTGGTGTTCATTCTTGTATTCATAAAGGGCAATTAGAATATTTGTTTCAAATATCTAAACAAGATACTTGTTTTGAAAATACCCAATTATTATTTGAAGATATCGATTATGAAGTTGAATGTCTGAATTGTCATCAAACATATAAACCATCTATTAATAAACATATTTGTCCTTATTGTGGTAGTCATGAATATAATGTTATTAATGGATATGATTGTTATGTGGATAGTATTGAAGGCCATTAAATCCTCTGTAAAAGAGGATTTTTAATTTATTGTAAAATTTTTTCACAAATTTATGTGAAAATATTGACAAATAATATATATGTAATATACTTTACACAAGTAAAATATATTTTTACTAAAGCAAAAGGAGGAAAAAGATATGTCTAAGAGTTTATTTGACAAAACTAAGATTGGTAACATGAAATTAAAGAACAGAATCTTCATGTCACCAATGGGTACTTCTGGCGAAGCAGATGGTTCTTATACCATGGATGCAGTTAATTATTTTATGGAAAGAGCTAAAGGTGGCGCTGGTTTAATTATCACTGGTGCCAATGTTGTTTCAACTAAATATGAACCTTTACCTTGTACAGCTTTATCTAATTTCCATCATGTAGAAAGATTAGATATGTTGATTAATCGATGTCATCATTATGGAGCAAAGGTTTGTGTACAATTGTCTCCTGGTTTAGGTAGACAACAATTTACAGATCCATTTACACCACCTTATAGTGCTGGTAGTGTTGGTTCGTTCTGGTTCCCTGATTTGATTTGTAAACCATTTAGTAAAGATGATATTCATTATTTGGTCGAAAAGATTGGTTATAGTGCTTCTTTAGCTGTGGCTGCTGGTGCTGATGCTGTAGAGTTGCATGCTTATGGAGGATATTTATTAGATCAATTCCATTCAAAACAATGGAATAATAGAACTGATGAATATGGTGGAAGCTTAGAAAATCGTATGCGTTTTACATTAGAATGTATTGATGCCATTAAGAAAAATGTACCAGCTAATGTTGCTGTATTGGTTAAATTCACACCTGATCAAAGAGTCAAAGGCTTTAGAACTTTAGATGAAGGATTAGAAATGGCTAAGATTTTAGAAAAATCTGGTGTTGATGCTCTGCATGTTGATACAGGCTGTTATGAAGAATGGTATCAAGCGATTACAACTGTATATTCTAACGAAGGTCATAAGTTAGATGTACAAAAAGCTATTAAAGAAGTTGTAAACATACCTGTATTAGGTGATGGTAAGTTATTAGACCCTCAATTAGCTGAAGAAGTTGTAGAAGATGGTATATTAGATTATGTTGGTTTAGCACATCAAATGTTAGCTGATCCTTATTGGCCAAAGAAAGTAAAAAGCGGGCATACTGAAGATATCGTACCATGTGTTGGATGTAATGAATGCTTATTAGCTGGATTTAGTGGAAAGCATTATTATTGTGCAGTTAACCCTACTTGTTATGCTGAAAAGGAATATGCTTTACCAAAACCTGATGGCACTGTTAAAAGTGTATTAGTTATTGGTGGTGGCCCTGGTGGAATGGAGGCTGCTATTACTGCTAGAAGACGTGGATTTAACGTACAACTTTGGGAAAAAGAAAATCGCTTAGGTGGTACTTTATGGCCAGCAGGTGGACCTGATTTTAAAGCCGACGTATTAAAACTTATCAAATATTTAGAAACTCAATGCTATAAGTTAGGTGTCGATATTCATTTAAATACAACTGCTACAGAAGATAATATTAAAGGTGGCAACTTTGATAAGGTAGTTTTAGCAACTGGTTCTTCACCTGTTAAACCTAGAATTGATGGTATCGATAAGACTATCCTTGCAAGTGATTATTTAACACATAAAGCAACAGTTGGTAAAAATGTCGTTGTTATAGGTGGAGGTCTTGCAGGTTGTGAATCTGCTTGCGATATTGCACCAAAAGCTGATAGCGTAACATTGATTGAAATGATGCCAGATATTCTTTATACTGCTCAACACTGCTTAAACAATGATCAACACTTAAAGAATATGATTAAAGAACGTGGAATCAACGTTGTTGCAGGTGCTTCTGTTACTAAGATTACAGATAGTGAAGTAACATACACAAAAGATGGTGAAACATTCACAGTAACTTGTGATAGTGTTATTAATGCAGCAGGATTTAGACCTAATGATCAATTAGAAGATATGTTAGAAGAAATCTATGATGATGTAACAGTTATCGGTGATGCTGTATCTCCTAGAAAGATCTTAACAGCTGTTCATGAAGGATATCATACAATTAGAGTTATGGAATAATACAAAAGCTTCACGCAATGTGAAGCTTTTTATTTCTCAGCTGGTATAACTTTCTTAAGACGTTTTTCAAAATCTCTTTTTGTAAACATCACAATAGCACCACAGCCTAAACATTTGATTTTAATATCTGCACCCATTCTAATAATCTTCCATTGATTAGATTTCTTACAAGGGTGGGATTTTTTCATTTCTACAATATCATTTAAATCATATTCCATTATTTTGCCTCTTCTCTTTTTTCATATGCTTTTAAAGTATTTTCCATCAACATTGATATTGTCATAGGTCCAATACCTCCAGGTACTGGCGTAATATAAGATGCTATATCCTTAACATCTTCATAATCAACATCACCACATAATTTATTATTTACATCTCTATTGATACCTACATCTAAAACAACTGCACCATCTTTAACATATTCATGATTAAAAAATTTCGGTTTACCAATAGCAGCTATCAATACATCAGCTCGTTTACATACACTCTTTAAATCTTGTGTACGAGAATGACACATCGTGACTGTCGCATTTCTATGTAAGCAAAGTAATGCAACTGGTTTACCTACAATATTACTTCTACCTACTACTACAACCTCTTTACCTGTTAAATCATAATTGATTTCATCTAAGATAACCATCATACCTTGTGGTGTACAAGGAACTAAACCACCCTGGTTTAAGAACAATTTAGCAACATTAACTGGATGGAATCCATCAACATCTTTAGCAGGATCAATAAAGTTTAGTATCTTTTCTTCATTAATATGTTTAGGTATTGGTAGTTGTACCAATATACCATCAACACTATCATCTTTGTTGAGTCTATCTATTTCATTTAATAAATCATCTTCACTAATAGTATCTTCCAATCTAATGATTTCTGATAACATACCTGTATATTGACATGCTCTATCTTTATTTCTTACATAAACTTGACTTGCAGGATCTTCTCCTACAAGTATAACAACTAATTTAGGTATTCTTTTACCTTCTTGTTTTAATGTATCTATTTTTACTTTAACGTCATCTTTTCTTTTATTAGCAATCGCTTTTCCATCTATTCTCATATTCATACCCCATTTCTTATTGGTATTATAATTGAAAAAAAGTTGATTGTAAACAATTAATCTGAGAGTGAATAGTGTAATAATAACGCATCTATATCATTTTCTGTTCTATCTAAAACTTTATATTTGTTATTGAGGGATTTAATGATAAAATATAAATAGTTATTTGTGGAGGTTGAATCATGAAATCTATAAATGTTGTAGCAGCAATCATAAAGAAAGATAATAATATACTTATAGCTGAAAGAGGATACGGTGAATTTAAAGGTATGTATGAATTTCCTGGTGGAAAAGTTGAAAAAGATGAAAATCCTTCAGATGCATTGAAAAGAGAAATATGGGAAGAAATGCAAGCCAAAATTGAAGTTGATTCATTATTTTATCATGTCCATCATGAATATAGTAATTTCATATTAGAAATGGATTGCTTTGTTTGTCATTTATTAGAAGATCATTTGGTTTTATTGGAACATCTTGATGGTAAATGGATCGATTCCTATGCAAAAAACAGCGATATTGTATGGGTACCTGCTGATATTAAAGTTATCAATGAAATCAAGAAACGAGGAATATAGTTATGACTCAATTATCTATTAAAGATTATCATCCAAAACTTCTCTACAATGATTATCATGATAAAGTTAGACTCTCCGAAGAGCTTATTAAACAATTAAAAGAATGTGATACTTTTGATGTATCAGTCGCATTTATTAAAGAGTCGGGTTTAGCTGTTTTAAGAGAAGTACTTCATGAATTACGTGAACAAAACAAACAGGGAAGAATTGTTACTTCAACATATTTAAATTTTAATGATCCTAAGATGTTTAAAGATTTATTAAAATATCCTAATATAACTGTTAGAATATATCAAGGTGAAGGTTTTCATCCAAAAGGTTATATTTTTAAAAAAGATGATAACTATAAAATCATTATAGGTAGTAGCAATCTTACATAAAATGCTTTAACAAAAAATCAAGAGTGGAATTTACTATTAACCTCTTCATATGATCAAGAATTTATTCAAGAAATAAATAATGAATTTGATAAACAATGGAATCAATCTATTCCTTTAACTCAGCAATGGATTGAAGAATATAGCCAAATATATACTCCTCCTGTTTATCATTCTATCCAGCAACAAAATAAGATCATCAAACCTAACTATATGCAACAAAGTGCTTTAAAAATCTTTATCCAATTTAAGAAAAGAAAACAAAGATAAAGCCTTACTTATATCTGCCACAGGAACAGGTAAAACGTATTTATCAGCATTTGATGTTTTAGCATATCAACCTCAAAGAATGTTATTTGTAGTGCATAGAAGGAATATTGCGATTAAGGCAAAAGAAACTTTTGAAAACTTAATTAAAGGTAAATCTATGGGGCAATGTCATTAAGTTAAGATTTGGTGACATTCCCCTTCTCAAAAATGAGA
>JAJQDJ010000197.1 GCA_021202205.1 Erysipelotrichaceae bacterium | reverse complement strand
CCTTAAATGTACAGAAAGCATTGATTATATCAATGTTTTTTAATTATAAATTGCGTTATTTTCACTAATTAATTATTGAAATTGAAGTGCGAAACTTGAGTTATTTTCCAATATTCAATTAATTTATCTATATTATAACTTGCATTAGCACTTGAGGTTGATGGTAGACATATATCTTCTATGTGAGTTATATCGAAAAGATATTTTTGATACATTTGATGAGATTTTTTGCCATTGGTATAAATAGCTTGTATATCAGCATAATTGAGTATTCTGGTGATATCATTGACTTTCACATTTTCAATGGAACTATCACTTGATCCTTTGATATCACAACTTTCAATTGTATCCCATAAAGCTATATGATTTTCTAATAAGAATGTTTTCTTATCTTCAATCGTTAAAAGTTCATCGTGTTGATAGATTTGAGCCAATACTTTCCAAAATCTATTTTGGGGATGGTGATAAAAAAATTGGGCTTCTCTTGATTTAACTGACGGAAACGAACCTAATATGAGTATTTTTGAATCTTTGTTGTAGATAGGTTCAATATTATGAATTTGTCGCATATCATCACTTCCTGTAGGTATTATACCACAAATTAAAATATTGTCATATTTTCATTTTTAGTAATCTTTGATATAATAGTTATGGAGATGATACAATGAAAAAGTTATCACAAATATTTATGGTTGTATGTTACTTGATTGCAGGTGTCTTATTAGGCTTGGGTATGGTGGCTATGTTGCCTGGTGATTTGTATTGGTATGATGATTTAATAGCAATGGCATTTATGGTTGTTGTGGCATATATAGCTATTATGATACAGGTGATTATTCATGAATGTGGACATATGATATTTGGCTTAATCAGTGGCTATCATTTCGTATCTTTTAGAATTTTTAATATGATGTTAATAAAACAAAATGATCATTGGAAATTAAAACAATATTCTTTAGCAGGTACAGGGGGACAATGCTTGATGGCTCCTGCTGATTTAATAGATGGTAAAATGCCTGTTATGTTGTATAATCTAGGTGGTGTCATCATGAATATTATTGTTTCTATGATATTTATGATTCTATGTTTCAATGTTGATGATCCTTTTATTTTTCTATTATTATATATGCTTATTATTATAGGTATCGTTACAGCAATCACGAATGGCATTCCAATGCAAGTCAACAATATCAATAATGATGGCTATCATGTTTTAGAACTCAAACGCAATCCTCAAGCAGTTTATGCCTTTTGGTTTCAACTGAAGATAGCTTCTTTACAAGCTGAGGGCTATCGTTTTAAAGATATGCCCATAGATTTTAAAGTGTGTGAAGAAGATGCTTTGGATAACTGTTTAATAGCGATGCAACAAGCTCTTTATTGTAATTATCTTATGGATAAACATGAATTTGATATTGAAATTACTGATGAGGAATTAAGCAGTTTAAAAACTGTTGAAGACATTGTTAAATTAATAGAGTCAAAAAAATAAGCTAGATTTTTATCTTAGCTTTTTTTGATAGGAGGTTTTTTATGGATACTGATAAAATTAAGATCATTATGGAATTGTTTGAAAGCAGTGACATTTCTAAGATGCATATGGAAGATGGGGATTTCAAATTAACATTAGAAAAGAATGTCGAGGTTCAAACAGTTGCAATGAAAAATGAAGAGGATGAGAGTCCTAAAAAAGAAAGCGTAGAAGTAAAATCAGGGATAGAAGTTAAGTCACCATTGGTTGGTACTTATTATCAAGCTAGTGGAGAAAATCAGCCACCATTTGTAAGTGTGGGTGATGAAGTTCAAGTAGGGGATACTTTATGTATTGTAGAAGCTATGAAAGTGATGAATGAGATTAAATCTCAAGTTGCTGGCAAGGTACAAGCGATAAAGGTAGAAAATGGTGAAGCTGTAGAATATGATCAAGTTTTAATGATCATTGAGTGATGAGGTATAAAGATGATTAAGATAATTTTAATTGCCAATCGTGGTGAGATTGCAGTAAGAATTATTCGTACTTGTAAAGAGATGGGGATTGCGACAGTGGCTGTCTATTCGACAGCAGATCGTGCTTCTTTACATGCGAGTTTAGCAGATGAAAGTGTTTGTATTGGAGGACCTTTATCTAAGGATTCTTATTTGAATATGAATGTGATTATTCAAGCTGCCTGTAATACGGGTTGTGATGCGATTCATCCAGGATTTGGCTTTTTGAGTGAAAATTTAGCTTTTGCCAGATTGGTTGAGGAATGTAGATTTATTTTTATAGGTCCTTCAGCTAAATTAATAGATTTATTAGGAAACAAGTCACAAGCTAGAAAAATTATGAAAGATAATGGTATACCTGTTATTCCAGGTTCTAAAAAAATGTGACATCAGTAGAACATGGAAAACAAATAGCTAGTGAAATTGGGTATCCTGTTATGATTAAAGCCAGCAATGGTGGTGGCGGACGCGGTATGCGTTTGATCCATGATGAAGAAGAATTTGCAGAACAGTATAATAATGCCAAAGCAGAAGCAAAAGCTTGTTTTGGGGATGATGATGTTTATTTAGAGAAGTATATAGAAAATCCAAAGCATATTGAAGTTCAATTGGTTGGGGATAAACATGGTCATGTGATTCATTTATTTGAAAGAGATTGTTCATTCCAAAGAAGACATCAAAAAATGATTGAAGAAGCGCCTTGTCATATCTTAAAAAATGAGATGCGTCAAAGATTGTTTAATGATGCTATTAAGGCTTGTCAGGTCGTAGGTTATTATAGTGTTGGAACGATTGAATTTTTAGTTGATAAATACGACAATTATTATTTTATGGAAATGAATACCAGAATACAGGTTGAACATCCTATTACAGAAATGATTAGTGGCGTAGATATTGTTAAGTTACAAATTCAAGTAGCCATGGGGAATAATTTGAATATTAAACAAGAAGATATCAAACAAAATGGCTATGCTTTAGAATGTCGTATTAATGCAGAAGATATGAATAAGGATTTTGCGCCTTGTCCAGGACAAATTGCATTTATGCATGTCCCAGGAGGCAGAGGTGTGCGCATCGATAGTGCGATTTATAATGGTTATGTAGTGTCTCCTTATTATGATTCGATGATATTAAAACTCATTACGTATGCACCTACTCGATTAGAATGTATTAAGAAAATGCGTGTCGCATTAAGTGAATTGATTATTGATGGTATAGAAACGAATACAAAATTCCAATATTATGTCATGCATTCAAGAGAATTCATTGAAGGCAGATATGATACGGGGTTCTGTGATAGATTTATAAAGGAGTTAAAAGACAATGGATCAATTGTTTAAGGAAAGAAATAAAGAACTCAAGGATTTTTCATCCTGGCTTAAAAGAGATAATAAGAAACAAATAAAAGAAATTCCTGATAATGTCTTTAAACAATGCGACCGTTGTAAAACATCTGTTCCAGTCTTTTCCTTAGAAGAAAATGGCTATGTATGTCCTAATTGTCATTATCATTTTAAAATGAGTGCTCCTCAAAGAATCAAGCAATTGGTGGATGATAAAACATTTAAAGAATATTATACAAGATTAAAAACTGTGAATCGTGAAAATTTTCCGGAATATGATGAAAAACTTGATAAAGCTAAAAAAGCCAGTGGATTAAATGAAGCCGTTGTTTGTGGTACTGGTAAGATTAATGGTATCAAGACAATGATTTGTGTCATGGATTCGCATTTTATGATGGGAAGTATGGGTAAAGTTGTTGGTGAAAAGATTACCAGAAGTGTGGAACATGCTAGAAAACGTCATTATCCTTTGATTATTGTTTGTACCAGTGGTGGTGCGAGAATGCAGGAAGGTATTGATTCTTTGATGCAAATGGCGAAAGTATCTGCAGCTTTAAAACGTTTTTCTAATGATGGTGGATTATATATTTCAATATTAACCAATCCCACAACAGGAGGTGTGAGTGCCTCTTTTGCGATGCTTGGGGATATTATTATTGCTGAACCAGAAGCATTGATTGGTTTTGCAGGAAAACGTGTTATTCAAAATATGATTAAACAGGAATTACCTGATGATTTCCAAAGTGCAGAGTTCTTATTGGATAAAGGTTTTGTGGATATGATTGTGGAAAGAAATGAATTGAAGAAAGTTGTTTCTGATTTACTGAAAAATGCATGGAGGTCAATGATGAGTTTAATAGATATAGAAAATCAAATAGATGATTTGAAAGCTAAGAGACATGAAGCTTCAGGCGAAGAATACGATAAGCTAACCATGCAAATAGAAGAATTAGAAAAAACAGCTTATACCAATTTAACTGCCTGGGATCGTGTGAGTATTGCAAGAAGCCCAAAACGTAGTAAAGCTGAAGATTTGATTCATATGTTGTTTAATAATTTTTATGAACTTCATGGCGATAGACGTTATGGTGACGATAAAGCAATTATTGGTGGCATTGGTTATTTTCATGATATGCCTGTGACAGTTATAGCTCAAGCCAAGGGAAAAACAACGAAAGAAAATATTGATCGTAGATTTGGCATGAGTAATCCTGAAGGTTATCGTAAAGCTTTAAGACTGGCTAAGCAAGCTGAAAAGTTTCATCGACCAATTATCACTATTGTTGATACTGCTGGTGCATATCCTGGTAAGGAAGCTGAAGAACGTGGGCAAGCCCAAGCTATTGCTGAGTGTTTGTATGAATTTTCAGATTTGAATACACCGATTATTTGTATTGTTTTATCTGAAGGTGGCAGTGGTGGTGCCTTAGCATTAAGTGTCGCAGATCGTATCTTGATGTTAGAAAATGCTGTTTATTCGATATTGTCTCCAGAAGGTTTTGCGAGTATTTTATGGAAAGATGATAGTCGAGCTAAGGAAGCAGCTGAAGTGATGAAACTCACATCTTATGATTTGTATGAGAAGGGTATTGTAGATTATTTGGTGAAAGAACCAGCAGCTGGTATTCAAGCCGATACGAAATTGGTATTAGCTGATATTGATCGATACATATCTCAAGAATTGGATGTTTTAATGAATATGAGTGATAGAAAACGACTCAACGAAAGATATGAAAAATTTCGTAAGATAGGAAGTACATTATGAGTAAAATAGATATTTTAGGTTTTGGCTTACAAAAAGCCAATAAAAAGATTAGTAATTTTGATTTAGAAAAGAAAGTCGATACCAGTGATGAATGGATTGTCCAAAGGACAGGCATTCAAACACGTTATATCAGTGAAGATAAAAACACTAGTGAACTAGGTTATTTAGCAGCTAAGCAAGCTATTGCAGATGCTGCTTTGCAGCCACATGATATTGATGCTATTATAGTTGCGACAATGACGGGAGATTATATTACACCTTCTACTGCTTGTATGATTCAAAAGAAGTTGGGTATTAATGATAAGCAAATCTTTGCGTTTGATTTAAATGCTGCCTGCAGTGGATTTATGTATGCTTTATTTGTGGCTAGTGAATTGGTGGATAAGTTTGATCATATTTTGGTTATTGGTAGTGAGATTATTAGTAAGATTATTGATTTTAATGATCGTAATACTTGTGTTTTATTTGGAGATGGTGCGGGAGCAGTGGTTATCTCTAAGGGTAAGCATGAAGTTTATAGTTATGTCAATAGTGAGGGTAATGATGATGTTTTGATTTCTCATGGTTTAGGTTTAACAACCGATTATGAACATGTCAATGATCAAAGTCATTATTTATATATGGCTGGTAATGATGTTTTTCGCTTTGCGATAAAAGTTATGCAACAAGCAATAGAAAAAGTATTGGAAGAATCTGGATATACAATGGATGATATTGATATGATTATTCCTCATCAGGCAAATTATCGTATTATATCTCATGTGGCTAAGAAGATGAAAACAGATATGTCTAAGTTCTTTGTGGATGTGAATGAATTTGGTAATACATCTGCAGCATCAGTTGCTATTGCTTATAGTGATGCTTATCAAAAAGGAGTTATCACTAAGGATAGTCGAGTGATTTTTGTAGGATTTGGAGCAGGGTTGACTTATGGAGCACTGCTTGTAGATGGAGGAAAAGAAAATGTTGTTGAATGAAATGTTGGGGATTGAATATCCGATTATTCAAGGTGCGATGGCGAATATTGCCAATGCGGAATTTGCTGCTGCTGTTTCTAATGCAGGGGCATTAGGAATTATTGCGACTGGGTCTATGGACGCTGAAACGACAAGAAGTGAAATTCAAAAATGTAAAACATTAACAGATAAGCCTTTTGGAGTCAATGTGATGTTGATGAATCCTTATGCTGCACAAATTATAGATGTGATTGTCGAAGAAAAAGTAGCTGTTGTGACAACTGGTGCAGGAAATGCAGGGGCTTATGTAGAAAGACTAAAAAATGCTGGGATTAAGATTTTTCCTGTTGTTCCTAGTGTGGCACTAGCAAAACGAATGGAAAGACTTGGTGTTGATGGCGTCATTGCTGAAGGTGGCGAATCAGGAGGCCATGTTGGCGAAATGATGACAATGGCATTATTACCTCAGGTTGTTGATGCACTAGATATTCCTGTTATAGGTGCAGGTGGTATTGGTGATGGTAGAGGTATGGCAGCAGCTTTTGCTTTAGGTGCTGTAGGTATTCAAATTGGTACGAGCTTGCTTGTATCTGCAAAATGTCCAATTCATGAAAATTATAAAAATGCTGTTATTAAAGCCAAGGATACGGATACAACAGTAACAGGTAGAAGTGTTAATACACCTGTAAGAGTCATGAAAAATAAAATGACAAGAAAATATTTAGCCATGGAAGGTCAAATTGAAAGTCGTGAGGAATTAGAAAAATTAACACTAGGTTCTTTAAGAAGAGCTGTTGTAGAAGGTGATGTCCAAAATGGTTCATTAATGATGGGACAAATTGCTGGTATGTCTAAAGAAGTGAAGCCTTTAAAACAAATTTTTGAAGATTATATGTCATCTTTCAATGCATGTTTTGAAAAATTATCAAACATTCAAGGAGAACTCAATGATTAGAATACAAAACAAGCAAATCCAAATACCTATTATCCAAGGTGGTATGGGTGTTGGTGTGTCACTATCTTCTTTAGCAGGAAATGTGGCGCTGTGTGGTGTTATGTGTGTGATAAGTGCAGCGCATCCAGGTTATGATCGATTGGATTTTAGAAAAAACCAGGTTAAAGCCAATATTGAAGCGTTGAAATATCACATTCAAAGAGCTAAAGAAATAGCTTGTCAAAGGGGTATGGTTGCTGTCAATATTATGGTAGCGGGTAATCATTATAAAGAATATGTCCAAGCTTCGATTGATGAAGGAAAAACACTGCTTGCGCCCATTGTATCAAGTGGCAGAGCTATGAAATTGATACTTAAAATATGGGATAAAAGATATCAATATACACCTGATTTTGTCGTTATTGAAGGAAGCGATGCAGGTGGTCATCTTGGTTTTAAAAAAGAAGAATTGTTCAATAAAACTTGCGAATCATTACAAAAAATATTGGATGATGTGCAAAACGAAATCAACCCTTATGAAGAAAAGTTTCAAAAACATATTCCTATATTTGTAGCTGGTGGTATTGATAGTGGTAAAAAAATAGCAGAATTTATGAAATTGAAAGCTACTGGAGTCCAAATTGCAACGCCATTTATCGCCACTTATGAATGCGATGCCCATCAAAACTTCAAAGATGCTATTATTCATGCCAACGCTTCAGACATTGAAATTGTTAAAAGCCCTACTGGCTTTCCAGGACGTGCGATTGTCAATGACTTTGTTAGAAAAACGCGAGCACGTGGCAATATTACAATGAAAAACTGTTTGCATTGCATGATTTCATGTACACCTGAAGATACACCTTATTGTATTAGCGAAGCTTTGATTCAAAGCGTAAAAGGTAATGTGAATAATGGCCTTATCTTTGTTGGAAGCCAAGCTGCAAGAATCAAGTCAATGAAGCATGTTAGTGATGTCATTGATGAATATATGAAGGAAATGGAGGATAATTTATGAAATTAGGATTTTTATTTGCTGGTCAAGGCAGCCAATATGTTGGTATGGGGAAAGAGTTCTATGATAATGATGCTGATGTCAAGGCTCTTTATGATCAAAATCCAGAAATACGAGATATATGTTTTAATGGCCTTGAGGAAAAACTCAATGATACCAAATATGCTCAACCATGCATGTTATTAACATCCTTGGCGATTGCTAAAGTGATTGAAAAAAATGGTATACAAGCATCTTATGTGGCAGGATTATCATTAGGAGAATATTCTGCTTTAACATATGCCAATGCTTTTAAGACAAAAGATGCTATTGAAATTGTTAAACAAAGAGGACAAATCATGAGTGAAGCATTACCAGCTGGAACAACTTCTATGGCTGCTGTTATTGCTTTAGATGCTGATATTATTGCAGATGTTATCAAAGATATTGATGATGTCACGATTGCAAATTATAATTGTCCTAGTCAGATTGTTATTACAGGTAAAAAAGATGCAGTTGAAAAAGCCAGTGAGTTATTGAAAGAAGCAGGCGCAAAGCGCGTGATTCCTTTGAATGTATCAGGAGCTTTCCATTCACCATTATTAGAAGATGCTTCTCATTTATTAGAAGATGTTTTAAAACAATATCCTATTTCAAAGCCTTCTATTCCTGTTGTTTATAATATTAGTGGTCAAGAAGAAGAAGGAGACTTAATTGATATATTAGTTAAACAAATCAAATCAAGTGTTTATTTCTATCAATCAATAGAATATATGATTTCTCAGGGAGTTGAAGCTTTTATTGAAATTGGTCCTGGTAAATCATTAAGTTCTTTTGTTAAGAAAACAAATCGTAAGGTACCAGTTTATAATGTTGAAAATATTGCTGGTTTAAATAAAATGTTAGGAGCGTTAAAAGATGAATAAAGTAGCAATTATTACGGGAGCAAGTCGTGGTATTGGTAAAGGTATTGCATTAAAGTTTGCTCAAAATGGTTATGATGTTGTGATTAATTATATTGGTCAAGAAGAAGATGTGATAGAGGCTAAAGAAGAATGTCTTGCTTTTGGAAATAAGGTTATGACATATAATGCTGATGTCACAGATTATGAGGCAGTTGATGTGATGGTTAAGGCAGTTGTCAAAGAATTAGGTAGAGTGGATGTATTAGTGAATAACTCTGGTATTATAAAAGATACATTATTATTAAAAATGGATACAAAGACTTTTACAGACGTTATTGATGTTAACCTGGTTGGGACATTTAATACGATTAAAGCTGTATCTCGAACAATGATGAAACAACGCAGTGGCGTGATTATTAATATGGCCAGTGTTGTTGGTATTACAGGTAATGTTGGTCAAGCTAACTATGCAGCTAGTAAAGCTGGGGTTATTGCTTTAACAAAGACAGTTGCTAAAGAATATGCCAGTCGTCATATTCGTGCCAACGCTATTGCTCCTGGTTTTATTAAAACCAATATGACAGCGGTATTAAGCGATAGTGCTAAAGAAAATATATTAAGTAATATTCCTTTAAAGGAAATGGGTGAAGTAGAAGATGTTGCGAATTTGGCTTACTTTTTAGCAAGCGATGAAGCAAAATATATTACTGGTCAAGTCATTCATGTTGATGGCGGAATGGTTATGTAGGGAGGAACTATGAGAAGAGTTGTTATAACTGGTATGGGGACAGTCAACCCTATAGGAAATAATGTAGAAGAAACATGGAATAGTATTGAAAATCAAGTATGTGGTATTGATTTCATTACACATTTTGATACAACTGATTATAAAGCAAAATTAGCAGGGGAAGTTAAGAATTTGAATGTTGAAGATTATTTCACGAAACGAGAAACAAAATTCAATGATCGTTTTACTGTTTTTGCGAGAATAGCAGCTAAACAAGCTATTGCAGATTCAAAAATAGATTTAGAAACTGTTGATAAAAATCGTATGGGTGTGTTAATTGCATCAGGTATTGGCGGTGTCGAATCTATTGAAAAGAATGAGCAAGTATTAGCTTCTAGGGGGCCATCTCGTGTATCACCTTATTTTATCCCTATGGCTTTAATTAATCTTGCTGCTGGTCAGGTTGCTATTGATTTAGGAGCCAAAGGATATTGTTCAAGTGTTGTGACTGCGTGTGCAGCTGGCACAAATGCCATTGGTGAAGCATTCCATCGTATTAGAGATAATTATGAGGATATGATGGTTGCTGGTGGTAGTGAAGCATCTGTTACACCTTTATCTGTTGCTGGTTTTCAGTCTATGAAAGCTTTACATTTTGGTGAAGATAAAAATCGTGCTTCTATTCCCAATGGCATGAACTTAAGAAGTACCCTCAAATGAGAGGGTACCTCTTTCTT
>JAJQDJ010000311.1 GCA_021202205.1 Erysipelotrichaceae bacterium | reverse complement strand
GCCTATAGCACATATTTTAATTTTTCATAGTTTTTCATAAACTTTTGACTCTACCACCTTCCTTTCTTTAAACTCATTTTTTGAAAAATGAAATAACGTTAAGCCTAACGCCATTGATAAATTCAATGAATCTATTTGTTCACTATGAGGTATAAAGACACTTTGACCATAGTTTAAATAGCTATCTTCTAAGCCACTGCTCTCATTACCAAATATTAATGTATGTATCTTATTTGTTTCTACTTGATGAATATTGGTTGCTCCTTTTAACATAAGTGGATATATTTCATGTTGTTTATATAATTGATAATAAGATTCAAAATCATCATAATATTGAATATTCAAATGAAATATTGCTCCCATTGAAGCTCGTATCACCTTAGGATCAAAAATATCCACAGCTGGTCTTATAATCGCTAAATCACAATAATCAAATTCTAACATCGTACGCATAATCGTTCCCATATTACCTTTGTCCATAGGATTCACTAAAACTATATGATTACCTTCACACAATGTATTTTCATAAGTCTCAAATACTCCTATCGCATAACAATTATGTTTAGGCGATAACTTATCAATTGTTTTATCATGAATATCTGTAGGAATGTGGTGAATTTTACATAATTGTTGAATCTTAGGATAACCACTATTTTTTTCAATACTAGAATGTACAACCACTCTTTTAACATGATTTGGTTGATTTTCTAACAATTCTATTGTTGGAAAAACCCCCAACGTATAAGATTGCTTTTCTCCCTTTTTATAAATCTTCATGCGCATACTCCTTTAGGATCCTTTGATTTTCACTTTCTATTTCATAAGCTTTTTTTAAATAATAATCACCCTTTTGCTTGTCTGATTTAACAAACTGCCCAAAGTAATAAAACTGAGCTAAAGTAATGCAAGCTATTTGACTGTGCATATCCACAGCTTGTTTTAAATAATGGATGCCTATTTGTTTTTCTTTTTCATATATGCCATGTTCTAATTGCAACAATGCCAATTCATAAGTACAATCACCATCATATAAATAATAACCATATTCAAAATATTGTTGAGCTAGTCTTTTATCTTTTTCTACACCTAACCCTGTTTTTAAATACGTCGCTGCCTTATATAAACAATGTCTATCATACATTCTAGCACCTTGATAAAATGCTTGAAAAGCAGAAGAATAACGCCTATGATATTCCAATATGCAACCACTATAAAAATAAGCTTCAGCTACATGACTCTTTTGAAAATACTCCAAAGCAATATCCAAATCTTTTTTATCAGTCAAGCCAAAAAGATGCATCATTCCTAGTTTTAAACATGTTTGATCATCTTCATGAGATTCGTAGAACATAATAGCTTTATCTTTATCAACTTCAACACCATAACCATGTTCATACATATCACCCAAATAATAAGCACAATCTTGATAGCCTAATCCATATAAATAAGAATATATTTGAAAAGCCTTCTCATAATCCTGTTCAATGCCAAAACCATCATAATAACATTTTGCTACCATAGCCAAATGTTCCAAATCACCTTGCTTAAAACTTTGTTCAACCAGTTCATCCATATTAGAAACAGTAAAATAATAACCCATTTGACCAAGTAATCTCTGCAATACAGCTACCAAAAAAACTGCTTCCTGTTCACTAAGCGACAAATGCTTTGTCATAAATTCTTTATATCCCTTAATACTGATATTTTCATCAAATATCATCACATCAAAGATACCACTCTTCATTCCCAAAACAACCAAATAACATTCGCCCATGAGTTGTGGTGCCTCATCATTTAAAGCTTCCTCAAAGCGATCATAATCATAACGAATACCATCACCATATTCATCCATAACATTCATGACCGCTTTTACTATATCTATATCTAAAATAGCCATTATAATCCCTTATTAATAGCTTGAATATCTTCTAATTGTTTTTTTGCATCATTCTTTAAAGCTATAAAATGATTTTTGTCAAAATCTGCACCCTGATCAATCAATTCTATAAGTTCATTATACTTTTCTACAACTAACGTTAATATAGATTCTTTAATAATATAATCCATTTCATTATTAGCTTGTTGTAACAATTGATTTACTGACTTATATTGTTCTTTAAACATCGCATCATAATCAACTTTTTGTTTCTTTTTAGAAAATAAACCCATATCTTTCAACTCCTTGACTAACATTATAACAAGGAATTCCTTAAAAATAAATATTTAAAATAATGATTTCATGTCCCTTCTCCTCATGGATGAATTATGATATAATTCATCCATGAGGAGAACATTATGGACAAAAAACAACTTTATGAATTATTTGGTATTGAAACAACCAATGAATTACTTAAAAACTTACAAAATGAAAATAGTTATTATAATAAACATAAAAAATACGAAGAAGTAACATCAATCGAACAGTATTGTAATGATTTGAAAAAACGTAGTATTAATTTTAGTGAAGATGAGGTTTTATCGTTATATGAAATGGTGCAGGATGTTCAAACTCTTTGGGATTATTATTATCAAAAAGACGAAAGAAAATGGATAAATATAGATGATCAACCCCATCTTCCTTTTAACTCTGATTCATTGTTTACCTATATTAAAAAAATTATAGAAAAACATTACAATATTTATGATTCTATGGATATATATTACATTAAGCAAAATTTTATTAACTTAGAAAACTGTCCTAAAAAAGAATTTCAGGATACATTTACACATCATTTGATTATTCTGACAAATTACGCGAACATACATGATATTCATGAATTAAGTGTTCTTATTCCAGATATCGATATGAATGAATACATGAAACATTATATTAAACGATGTCATAATCGTAACTATCAATTCAAAGAAATGATGAAAAGATTTTATGCAACATTTCATGATGCTGATAAATCAATATATAAAATATAAAGGAGAGTAATATGAAAGATTGGTGGAAAAAAGAGATAGTATATCAAATATATCCTAGAAGTTTCTATGATAGTAATAATGATGGTATTGGTGATATTCAAGGAATTATTCAAAAATTAGATTATTTAAGTGATTTAGGAATAACTATGCTTTGGATATGTCCAATATATAAATCACCAATGGATGATAATGGTTATGATATATCTGATTATTATGATATTAATCCTGAATTTGGAACAATGAATGATGTTGATGAACTTATTAGTGAAGCTAAAAAAAGAAATATGAAGATTATCATGGATTTGGTTATCAATCATACATCTGAAGAACATGAATGGTTTAAAGAAGCAATGAATAATCCTCATAGTCCTAAACATGATTATTATATATTTAAACAAGGTAAAGAAAGACCTAATAATTGGCGTAGTGTCTTTGGTGGTTCGGTTTGGGAAAAAGTAAAAGATAGGGATGAATATTATTTCCATTCATTTTCTAAGAAACAACCTGATTTAAACTGGGAAAATGAAGAATTACGAAAAGAATTATATAAGATGATCAATTGGTGGTTAGATAAAGGTATTGCTGGATTTAGAGTTGATGCCATTAATTTTATTAAAAAAGATCAAAGTTATCAAAATGGAATAGTTGATGGTCAAGATGGTTTGAGTGCATGTTTCCCTTATACAAGAAACCAAAGTGGTATTGAGGTGTTTTTTAAAGAACTAAGAGAAGAAACCTTTGAAAAGCATAATTGTATGAGTGTTGCTGAAACAGTTGGTGTTAAGTATTCTGATTTGGGCATATTTATTGGAGAAGATGGATGCTTTTCAATGATGTTTGATTTTAATTATTGTAATTTTGATATTAATGAAGATGAAGAATGGTTTAGAAGACAGGATTGGACTGTCAAAGATTTTAGAGAACTATTATTCACTAGTCAACAAGAAGTGCAAAAGCTAGGATGGATTGCATCATTTTTAGAAAATCATGATCAGCCTCGTGCCATTGATAAGTTTATACCTAAAGAAAATCACCATTACCATTCTAATACTATGTTAGCTGGAATGTTTTTTAATCTAAGAGGAACACCTTTTATCTATCAGGGTGAAGAAATTGGCATGGAAAATTTTGTTAGAGATAGCTTGGATGATTTTGATGATATTAGTTCACATAATCAATATCATCGTGCCATAGAAGAAGGTTTTAGCCATGCAGAAGCGATGAAATTTTTAAATCAAAGAAGTCGTGATAATTCTCGTGTGCCAATGCAATGGGATGATTCAAAATATGGAGGCTTTAGTCAGCATGAGCCTTGGCTTAAGATGTGTGGCAATCAGAGCACCATCAATGTAGAAAACCAAATTCATGATTCACATTCGATATATAGTTTTTATAAAGAAATGATCAATATACGCAAAAAAGAAAATACGCTTGTTTATGGTGATTTTAAAGCTATTGAAAACATCAATGATAACGTTATTGCTTATCAACGTATTTATAAAGATCAAATAATTATTTGTTTATGCAACTTTGCGGATGAAGTCATGAAAATACCTTATATATCAGGCACTATATTTCTTAATAACTATGACACATATACATTAAAACAGTTACAACCTTATCAATTTGTCATGCTTAAAGGAATAAAGACTCATGATTACTTTATGAATAGTTCTAGATTAGGTTTCTCATTATGGAGTGATAATGATATAGAATTAATGATATCTTTATATGGGCAAAGAGATGTATCACAATTTATTAGTGCAAACGGTGTTTTTACAAATAATCAAATAGAACACAGACTTAATAATGAAATCAACAATTATAAGCAATATCATATTCAATATTATCCATTATTCTCACTTATAGATCATAGTTTTGTAGGTTGTTGTGGTTTAAGACCCACTAATGAATTAAATGTTTATGAAATAGGTTTCCATATAAAGAAAGAGTGCAGACATCAGGGCTTTGCTGCAGAAGCAGCCAAACAAGTCATCCATTATGCTTTTACATCTTTAAATGCTACAAAGATTATAGCTGGACATCATCCAGATAATATGGCCTCTAAAGCTCTTATATCAAACTTAGGCTTTAAATATATTCAAGATAGCTATTATGAACCTACAGGTCTCATGCATCCTACTTATGCTATAAGAAAGGACGATTCCCATGCATAAACTAGCTTGCCCTAAATGCCATGAATCTTTATATCTTGATGGCAAAACCTATAAATGTATCAATCGACATAGCTATGATATAGCTAAAAACCAATATATCAATCTTTTATTGAATCCTGATAAGGCAACTAATCTACCAGGTGATAATAAAGATAGTCTTTTATGTCGTAAAGCCCATTTGAATAAAGGATATTATGATGGTATTATCAATGAAGTAATCACTTATATAAAAAATCATTCTAAAAATTCTATGCAAATATTGGACTTAGGTTGTGGTGAAGGTTATTATACAAATAAAATAAAAGAAAACTTTGAAGATGCCACAATCTATGGTTTAGATATATCAAAGGTAGGTATTCAGCTTGCAACAAAGTATCGTAAGGATATTTATTGGTTGGTCGCTAATAGTAAAAATATCCCAATATGTGATCATTCTTTAGATGTGATAACTGCTTTATTTACAGTGGTTAATGCTGATGAAATCAAAAGATGTCTCAAAGAAGATGGCTATATGATTCATGTAACTGCTAATAATAAGCATCTTATAGAGTTCAAAGAACTCATATATGATGAAGTTAAAGTGAAATCTGATGAACATATACGTTTACCTTTTACAATTGTCGATAGTTATGATTATAAGGAAAGGATTCATTTAGAAAGTAGAGAAGATACTTTAAATTTATTAAAGATGACACCTCATTATTATCATATTAAAAAGGAGAAACGTTATATTTTAGATACTTTAGAAGATTTTGATTTATCTATAGATATAAGTATAACAATCTATGCAATATAAGGTTCATTATCCCTATTTAACACTCACTATAGATAAACCACAATCTATTGAGGCTTTCTTTAAAGAATTTCATTTATCAAGAAAAACTATTCATTTACTCAAACAAAATAAAGACTATACTCTCAATAATCGCTATGTATCAACATCCAGTATTATGCTTAAAGTTGATACATTAACATTACTAGCTTATCATAAAAATGATGGTATGTATCCACCTCTATATGAAGATTTGGATATTATCTATGAAGATGAATTTCTATTGATTGTTAATAAACCTGCTTTTATTAATGTATTTCCTTCATCACAAGATGAAGTGAACTCATTGTCTAACATAGTATCCGCCTATTATCAACAATGTGGATTGGATATTCCTGTACGTTTTATTCATCGTTTAGACTATGAAACAAGTGGCCTCGTGACTTATTGTAAATGTAGCTTTATTCAACCTTTATTAGATTATCAATTATCCATTAAAGAAATTCAAAGAAACTATATTGCTATTGTTGAAGGTACAATCAATGATTATAAAGAACATAAAATCCATAAATTCATAGGTAGAGACAGACATCATAATCAACGTATGGTGATATCTGATTCTGGTAAAGAAGCTATAACATATTATCAATGTCTTTCTACAAACAATGATTTATCACTAGTGAATTGTCGTTTAGACACAGGTAAAAAGCATCAAATACGCGTCCATTTGGCCTCTATTGGTTTACCGTTATTAGGTGATACCTTATACGGAAAACCTTCTGCACTTATCAATAGACAAGCATTGCATGCTTATCAAATGCAATTTATCCATCCTATCACAAAAGAAAAGATGACTATTATCAGTCATCTACCTAATGATATGAAACAAATTATTGATGATTCTACTTTGTAGGATCATCTTTCATTCTAACCATTTTAAAAACATTACTAGGACAAGTATCAAACAAAATATGCGTCTCGATAACCCTTCTAACACCACAATCCGAAAAAATAATGTGATATTCATTATTGATTTTTGTATAGCCTGTAAGACATATCCAATGCCAATTATCATCTACTAATTCTTTAGCTCTATGATGCAAAATCAACATTCCTACAGGATACCCCTCATCAATGCTTTCTTTCACAAATGTCATAGCATGTTTATAATTTTTAGATTTTTTTAAATATATAGGTTTTAATGAAATATGATCATCTTTCATTCTTTTAGAAAAAGTATTACCAAACTTCTTTAAATAAGGATAACCCATATTCCCAGGTTTCATTAATGAAAACATCTCTTCCATAATAGGTAAAAATTCTTTTAATTCATAATGATTGTGATGATGATAATATCCATAAAGGTCACTACCTAATACACTCGCACAACCTGCTCTTTGTGCCCAAATATCATCAAACCAATCTTGATTACCACCATAGCCAACAACCTTATCCTGATCATAAATAATTGGTATATTTAACTCCATATTATTCCCTCATAAAAAGCAATACTTACAAGTATTGCTTCAAGTCTTTCTCAATAAATGGTGATTGTTGACCAAATATCATTGATAAATTATCTTTTCCTTCAACAATACCACTTGCTCCTAATGCTTGTATAGTTTCTACATCAATCTTACTATGATCTTTGAGTCCTACTGAAACTTTTGAAGGTGAACTTTTTACATAAGTAATATTTTCCTTATTACCCAAAGCTTTTAATAAGCTTTGAATATCTATGGTTGAAGAAACATTTTCTTTGAAATTCTTATTTTTAATAAAACGTGTAAAGCCAAAATAAATTAAACATATAGCTAGAATAACGCCTATAGCAATCAATATATATTGAAAATTCATAAATTCACATCCTTTTTTAATTGAAGTATTTCTGTTTTATAGTATACTATAAGAGTGAAAAAAAAGAAAGGAGCAATGCAATGGAAAAGTTAAAAAAATTTACGACTGAACAACCCATTGTTCTCATAATTCTTGTTTTAGCTTGTATTAGCTGTTTTGCAATATGGAACGCTGCTCCGTTAATTTCATCAAAAGTAACGAGTAGTCCTGATACTTTATGGATAAAACAAGCAACATTTTATATATTATCAGCCATTGTAGTTTATATAGTATATAGAATAGGCAATGAAGCCATTTATGATAATATATGGATTATATATGGTATTTTAATAGCTTTATTAGTTATTTTAGCTTTGGATCATTTATTATATAATTATGTTTTTGGCAAAGATATTATTCCTTTGGCTCATACATCTAATGGTGCAACATCCTGGATTAATTTACCTGGCTTTAGCTTACAGCCTTCTGAATTTATGAAAATAGCCATGATTATAGCCTTGGCACGAGTAACAAAAGAACATAATGATTATTATTTAATTAAATCCTTAGAAACAGAATTAAGATATATTGTTAAGTGTTTAACAGTAGTCTTACCACCCGCTATACTTGTTTATTTACAGAATGATTCTGGTGTAGCTATGATTTTATTGGTTGGTTTTGTGTTTGTCATGTTTGCGAGTGGTTTAAGGAGTCAATGGTTCGCTTTTGGTATAACTGCTTTAGTACTTATTATAGGTACTGGCGCTTATCTTTATGTTTATCAGCCAGATGCCTTTTCAAGTTTAATGAGTGCCCATCAGGTGAAACGATTTGCAGGATGGCTTGATCCTGAAGGAACAATTGCTGATGAAGGTTATCAACTATTCTATTCCTTATTATCTTATGGTACAGCTGGATGGTTTGGTCATGGATTTCAATCTGTTATCAAAAGTTTTCCAGAAGCCCAAACAGATTTTATCTTTGCTGTTATCTTAACAGATTTTGGTTATATAGGTGGTATAGTGACTGTTTTAGCCATTGTAGCATTGGACATTGTTATTTTAAAGATTGGTTTTGAATCAACGAATGATAGAGATAAATATATGACAATGGGTATTATTGGAATGATGATATTTCAACAAATATGGAATATGGGTATGATATTGGGTTTACTTCCTATTACAGGTATTACCTTACCATTTATATCCTATGGTGGATCATCACTATTATCCTATATGATTTCTATTGGAATGTTTATGGATATCAATTCTCAAAATAATATTGTTAAAAATAGAAATATTGTTACTTAGAACTATCACAATGATATTTCTTTTTTATATGAGAAAAAAATATCAATTATTCTTTATTTTTCATGTTTATTTAAAAAGAAAATTATCAATACTCTCAACTCATCTTACTTTTATAAAATTCTTTGATAGAATGTTTTAAAAGGAGGATTTTATTATGGATGAATTTTTAAACGATACCTATGTAAGCATATTCAAAAGGTGGATTATGTTACAAGGCACTGATATGGGACTTGTAGAAAAAGAAAATCGAATATCTTTAGAAAATGATAGTGTTGAAAGTTATATTACTTTCAATGATAATAATATAATGGAATTTTGTGTTTATAATAAAGTTAAAGATAATATGGATTTTTATCTTCATTTTCAAATGAAAAATCTTAAACATGCTATAAGCTTATTTGAAGAGATGAAAACAACAATTGATAAAATCAATACTAAGCCATATATCAATGTAATATTGTGCTGTTCAGGTGGTCTAACAACGAGTTTCTTTGCCCAAAAAATCAATGAAACAGTAGAATTATTAGATCTTAATATTCATATATCAGCTGTAGGATATCATATCTTGTATCAAATCAAAGATAAATATGACATTGTATTATTAGCACCTCAAATATCCTATGAGCTTGCTCAAACTAAAGCATTATTAAGAAATAAGATAGTTAAAGAGATACCAGCTGGTGTATTTGCAAAATATGATGTTCAAGCTATATTGGATATTATTAAAAATAGTATCAATCAAACTCAAAAGATTGAAAATAGCAATAATGAGACATGTATTTCCTTTAAAAGAAATACAAAACTTAAAGAAACTGTATTATGTTTATCTTTATATAAGAATAATCACCATAACTATATCAATTATCGCGTTTATCGTCATCAGCATATAAAGCTAGAAAAAGAGATAGTCAAAAATTCTATTTCTTTAAATGATATTATTGATATTTGTTTATTAGATTATCCTAAGATTCAAAAAATAGCTATATCAATACCTGGATTTGTGGATAATGGGCAAGTATTATCAACATTTGTAGAAAATGGTAATTGTCATTTAAAGGATATTTTAGAAAAAAAATATAAGATACAAACAATAATTTCTAATGACGTTAACAGTGCTGCTTTAGGATATTATGCTTCTCAAAATCAATATGATTCACTTTGCTTTCTCTTTCAGCCTATAGGTTTAGATGCAGGACTTGGTACAGTAATTGATGGTAAACTTATTACTGGCAATTCTTATCTTGCAGGAGAAGTGAAATTTTTACCTTTAGAATTGTCGCAACCAAAAGAAGAGTTATTTGTGACACCAAAAGGAATATTAGAAGCAATGTCATTAAGTTAAGATTAGGTGACATTCCCCTTCTCAAAAATGAGAAGGGGTCTTTTTTATTTAACTGTCCA
>JAJQDJ010000310.1 GCA_021202205.1 Erysipelotrichaceae bacterium | reverse complement strand
GCTGCCCTCCAAATCAGCCCTCCCTTAATTCCAGTTTCATTTTACAATACGGGGTGTTAATGATTTGTGTTAATGATGATTTTAGATGTAGCATTAGAATAAAAAAAGTGCTATAATAAATAAAACTAGGTGATAATATGGACTTACATGAATCAGGAGAAATGTATTTAGAGACAATTCTTTTATTAAAAACAAAAAATCAGTATGTACGATCTATTGATATTGCTCATGAAATGAATTTTTCTAAACCGAGTGTTTCTAGAGCTATTAAAATATTATGTGAAGGCAACTTAATAGTTGTTGATGAAAAAGGTTATATTGATTTTACTGAAGAAGGTCGTTTAAGAGCTGAAAAAGTTTATAATCGCCATATAAATCTTACAAAGTTTTTGGTTGGCATAGGTGTGGAAGCAAAGCAAGCAGAAGATGATGCTTGTCGTTGGGAACATATTATTAGTGAAGAAACTTTTCAGTGTATTTGTGATTATTTAAAGAAACCATCTTAGGGATTGTTTTTTGTTCTGGTAAAATTATAAGTGATATCGTATAAGATATCACTTTTTATGTAAGGTCAATAGTTTGTATTATACGTGTTTTTATGATAAAATACATTTCGAGGTGTACATCCATGGATTATTTAGAAAACAAAAAGAGAAGAAGAATAAAAAAGGATATCATTTATATTATAGCATGTATCATATGTCTCATATTAGGTTTGTTTGGAGGTTATTTTATTCACAGTAAAACAAGCCAAACAATTACAGAAAGTAGTATTTATGATAAAGTTGTAGAATATATTGAAGACTTATATTTGGATACAACGGATAGTGAAACAGAAATTAGCGAAAGAATATTGAGTGGAATGGTTTCAGCCTTAGGAGATCCTTTTTCATCATATTTAACAAGTGAAGAAACTGATGCATTGAATACTTCTATTGATGGAAGTGTTGAAGGTATTGGTGTGAGTTATACTACAGTTGTTGCAGGGGCATTAATCATGCATGTGTATCAAGATGGCCCTGCAGGGAATGCAGGTATTCAAAATGGTGATATTATTACGCATGTAGCTGGGACATCTATTGCAGGTTATTCATCAGATAAAATTAAAAATATTGTTCAAGGTACAAGTGGAACAAGTGTAACATTAAAGGTATTAAGAAATGGAAAGTCTATGGAATTTACGTTAACCAGAGCAAGTGTCGAAACATCTGTATATGGAGAAGTAAGGACATTATCTAATCAAAGTGTTGGTTATTTACAAATTACAACATTTGGTAGTACGAGTGCTTCGTTGATTGAAGAGTATCTTAAAGAATTTACGAATGCGAATGTCAATGCTATTATTATCGATTTAAGAGGTAATGGTGGAGGTTATCTTAATGCTGTAATGGATATTTTGGATTTGTTTATTGATGAAGGAGAAACAATGTTTTCTATTGCAGATGTTGATAATAATACAACTGTATATGAAGCTTCAGATAGGGAAAAATATTCTTTTGATAAAGGATATATTTTAGTGGATAGTTCAACTGCGAGTGCTTCTGAAGTGATGAGTGCAGGTTTGAAAGAGAATTTGAATTATGTATTGGTTGGTGAAACAACATATGGTAAAGGTATTGTACAAACACAGATTACTTTATCTGATGGATCAACATTGAAATTAACGACTCAAAAATGGTTAACACCAGATGGTAATTGGATTCAAGGTGAAGGAATAACACCGGATTATGAAGTGGATGATGTGACTTTAAGTGATTTTAGTATTCCTGATATGGATGATAGTTATCAATATGATGATGTAGATGATAATATTAGTTATATGCAGTTGATGCTTAAGCAACTGGGTTATGATATAGATAGAACTGATGGCTATTTTTCTAAGGATACAGAAACAATATATAAACAATTTGAAAGTGATTATGAATTAGAAGTTGATGGTGTATTTGATGAAGATGATGCAACAATACTTTTAAGCGCATTGGCTTATCAGGTTTATCAGCAACAAACAGATTATTCGTATGAAAAAGTAGGAGAATTATTGAAATAGAGGTGATCATATGGATTTTAAGCTTGTTAGTGAATATCAGCCTATGGGAGATCAACCGACAGCTATCAAACAATTGGTTAAAGGTATCCATGATGGAAAAAAGGAACAAGTATTGTTAGGAGGTACAGGATCTGGTAAAACTTTTACTGTAGCCAATGTTATTGCCCAAATTAATAAGCCAACATTGGTCTTGTCTCATAATAAAACACTTGCAGGTCAATTGTATTCAGAACTTAAAGAATTCTTTCCAGAAAACCGTGTAGAATATTTCATTTCTAACTTCGATTTTTATCAGCCTGAAGCTTATATTCCAAAAAGTGATACTTATATTGATAAGAATGCTCAAACCAATTATGAAATAGAAATGTTACGATCATCAGCTATGAATTCTTTATTGGAAAGAGAAGATACGATTGTTGTTGCATCTGTAGCTTCGATTTACGGCTTGGGAAATCCTGATCAATACCGTGACATGATATTTTCCTTGCGCGTTGGACAAGAAATAGATCGCAATGAATTATTAACTTTCTTGGTTGATCGTCAATATCATCGTAATGATATTGAACAATCAAAAGGAAAATTCAGGGTGCGTGGAGATGTGATAGAAATAGTTCCGGGACATAGTGAAAGTTATTTGATTCGTATTGAATTATTCGGTGATGAAATTGATCGTATATGTGAAGTGGACCCTTTAACTGGTAAAATAACGGGAAGTTTTAAAAGTTATACGATTTATCCTGCCTATGGTTATGTCACAGCTAAAGAACAAATGCTGCACGCTTGTGATACAATCAGTGAAGAATTAAAAGATAGATTAGCTTATTTTGATAAAGCAAAGAAACCATTAGAATATGAACGATTGGATCAACGTACTAGACATGATGTGGAAATGCTTAGAGAAGTTGGCATGTGTCCAGGAATTGAAAATTATTCTCGTCATATTGATGGCAGGGCACCTGGACAAAGACCTTATACATTGATTGATTATTTTCCTAAGGATTTTTTGATGATTGTGGATGAAAGTCATGTTATGCTTCCACAAATTAGAGGAATGTATAATGGAGATCGCAGTCGTAAAGAAACGTTGGTTGAATATGGTTTTCGTTTACCAAGTGCATTGGATAATCGACCTTTAAGATTTGAGGAGTTTGAAAATATTATTAACCAGGTTATTTATGTATCAGCGACACCTGGTGATTATGAATTAGAAAATACACATCATATATACGCTGAGCAAATTATTAGACCAACAGGATTATTGGATCCTATTGTTGAAGTTCATCCTATTAAAAATCAAATTGATGATATTATTAGTGAAATCAATGAACGCATTGAAAAAAATGAGCGTGTCCTTATAACAACACTTACGAAAAGAATGGCAGAAGATTTGAGCGCATTCCTTAAAGAAACGGGATTAAAAGTTGCTTATCTTCATTCTGATACCAAAACCTTAGAAAGAACTGAAATATTAAGAGATTTAAGATTAGGTAAATATGATGTTTTAGTTGGTATTAACTTGCTTAGGGAAGGGTTGGATATTCCTGAAGTCTCTTTAGTATGTATATTGGATGCTGATAAAGAAGGATTCTTACGTAGTGAAAGATCATTGATTCAAACAATTGGTCGTGCGGCAAGAAATGCTAATGGGAAAGTTATCTTATATGCTGATAATATGACTGAAAGTATGAGACGTGCCATGGATGAAACAGCTCGTAGAAGAGAAATCCAGGATGCTTATAATAAGGAACATGATATTATTCCACAAACCATTCATAAAGAAATTAGAGATTTGATTCAAGGTAAGGAAAGTGTTGATGATGCAACTTCATTGCTACAAAAAGGTAAGAAAGCATCTAAGAAAGCAAAACAAAAGATGATAGATGATATTGAAAAAGAAATGAAAGCAGCAGCTAAAGCATTAGACTTTGAACGTGCCATGGAACTGAGAGATATTATGTTAGAATTAAAAGGTGAAATATGATAGATTATGATGCCTTGCTTATGAGTGAGCAACCATCTATCGCTTTTAGAAAGTTACATGAAATGCATGCTTTACCAGATTATCTGGATGTGTTAAGTCAAACAATGCAAAGAAGTGATTATCATCCTGAAGGAGATGTTTTAACACATACTTTTATGGTTTTAGACGAAGTAGCTAAACGTAAATATCAAAGTGAACATCCTTTATGGTTTATGTGGGCTTGCTTATTGCATGATATTGGGAAAACAGCAGTGACGACGCCTGATGGCCATGCACCTTATCATAATGAATCAGGTATTGAAGTTTTTAAAAATGTATCCATTATTACAGATCTTTCGCAACGTCAATATGTTGAAACAATGATCATGTATCATATGCATTTGATGAATATGTCAAGAAATCATGCTGAGGATTGGCGTTATTTAAGATTATTGAAATTAATAGAAAATAAAGTTTCTTTGAATGATTTGATATTAATTAGCATTTGTGATAAATTAGGCAGAGGTTATGTGGCTTATGATCAGCTATTTGAATTTTATCAATTTATCATAGATAAGCAAATACGTTTAGGAACAAAGCCAATAGCGGCTTTTATCAATGACGAAGATATATTTTGGCAGGCATATGAAATGCAGTTAAAAGGCAAAACTAAAGAAGAAATATTAAGGAGTTTGGATAGAAAAGATGTTAAGGGATAAAATTGTTATAAAGGGAGCGCGTGTTAATAATTTAAAAAATATTGATGTAGAAATACCTCGTGATAAGCTTGTCATTATGACAGGCTTATCAGGCAGTGGAAAAACATCATTGGCATTTGATACCATCTATGCTGAAGGTCAAAGACGTTATGTAGAATCATTGAGTGCATATGCTAGGCATTTTTTAGGTGGAGTAGAAAAACCAGATGTTGATAGTATTGAAGGATTATCACCAGCCATTGCGATTGATCAAAAAACGACATCCAATAATCCTCGTTCTACAGTAGGAACAGTGACCGAAATCTATGATTATTTGCGTTTGTTGTATGCTAGAGTTGGACATCCGTATTGTCCTACGCACAATGTTTTGATTGAATCACAAACGATTAAGCAGATGTGTGATTTTGTGGATACCTATGAAGATCGTACAAAAATACAAATTTTAGCACGTATGTGCAAAAATCAAAGAGGATCACATAAGGATTTGTTTGAACAGTTGCTGAAAGATGGTTTTGTGCGTGTTAAAGTTGATGGTGAAGTACGATTATTAGAAGAAGGAATTGTTTTAGATAAGAATAAGAAACATAATATTGATGTGATTGTGGATCGTATTATCAAAAAAGAAGGCTATCGTTCTAGGCTTGCTGATTCTTTGGAAACAGCTTTGAAATTAACCGATGGCGAAGCCATTGTAGAAAACCTGGATGATCATACAGAAAAGCTTTTCTCACAGCATCTATCATGTCCTTACTGTGGCTTTTCTGTACCAAAGCTAGAACCACGTTTGTTTTCATTCAATAATCCTTTAGGAGCTTGTCCTGATTGCAAGGGTATTGGTGTGAAAAATGAAGTAGATGATGATTTACTGATTCCTGATTGGTCTTTATCTATCAATCAGGGAGGCTTGCGTTATTTTAAGACTTCTGTAGGTACAGATCGTATTGAATGGCAGAGATTTTTGATATTATGTGAAACATATCATATCGATTTGGATAAGCCTTTAAAAGATTTTAGTAAGAAAGAATTGAATATTATATTAAAAGGTAGCGACAAGCCTATTAGTTATACGATTACATCTAGTTCAGGTAATGTTTCAAAGACAACTAAATATATTGAGGGAGTGAAAACACTCATTGCGAGACGTTATGAAGAAACCAATTCTGCTTGGATTAAAGAGTGGTTAGGAACATTTATGGCAGAACATACTTGTCCAACTTGTCAAGGTAAAAGGTTAAATGATCAGGTATTAAGTGTTAGAGTCAATGGCTTGAATATTAGTGAATTTACGGATATGTCTATTGAAAGAGCTTTGGCTTTTGTCAAAAATATACAATTGAGTGAAATGGAAACACAAATTGCTCAATTAATATTGAAAGAAATAGGTGATCGTTTAACATTTCTTAATGATGTAGGTTTGGGTTATTTGACTTTAGCGAGAAAAGCAGGAGGCTTATCTGGTGGAGAAGCCCAACGTATTCGTTTGGCTACTCAGATAGGTTCTAGGCTAACAGGTGTTCTTTATGTGTTGGATGAACCATCTATTGGCTTGCATCAAAGAGATAATGAAAAATTGATTCATACATTATGTAATATGCGTGATTTGGGTAATAGTGTCATTGTGGTAGAACATGATGAAGAAACCATGATGGCTTCAGATTATATTGTTGATATTGGACCTGGAGCAGGGATTCATGGAGGACAGGTTATTGCAGCTGGGTCACCACAGGATATTATGGCTTGCCCTGATTCTATCACGGGACAATATTTATCAGGTAAGATGAAAATACCTGTTCCTAAAAAGAGAAGGAAAGGTAATGGACTTTATTTAGAAGTCAGAGGAGCACAGGAACACAATCTAAAAAATATTAATGTGAAATTCCCTTTAGGAAAATTCATTGTTGTAACAGGTGTATCAGGTAGTGGGAAGTCAACGCTCGTCAATGATATTTTATGTACAGCTGTTCGTGCTAAACTTTACCGTTCTAAAGATAAACCAGGTAAGCATAAAGAAATACGCGGTTTAGAAAATGTAGATAAAGTCATTGAAGTATCTCAAGATCCAATTGGAAGAACACCAAGATCCAATCCTGTGACATACACAGGCGTTTTTGATGACATTCGAGAGCTTTATGCCAAAACCAATGAAGCACAGATTAGAGGTTATGATAAGAGTCGTTTCTCATTTAATGTTAAGGGTGGACGTTGTGAGGCTTGTCAGGGTGATGGTGTCAAACGTATTAGTATGCATTTCTTGCCTGATGTCTATGTACCTTGTGAACAATGTGAAGGCAAACGTTACAATGAAGAAACCTTGCAAGTTACTTTTAAAGATAAGAATATTTATGATGCTTTAGAGATGACAGTTGAAGAATCTATCGAATTTTTTGATAATTTACCACGAATTAGAAGCAAGCTTCAAACACTCTATGATGTGGGATTAGGCTATATCAAATTGGGTCAAAGTGCAACCACACTTTCAGGTGGTGAAGCCCAACGTGTAAAACTAGCAAGCGAATTACAAAAAAAAGCGACTGGAAAAACCGTTTATATCTTAGACGAACCAACCACTGGTCTACATAGTCATGATGTGGCAAGACTTATTGATGTTTTGAATCGCATTGTGGATCAAGGTGATACTGTCATTGTTATTGAACATAATTTGGATGTCATCAAAGTTGCTGATCATATTATTGATTTAGGCTTGGAAGGTGGCGATAATGGTGGTACAATTGTAGTACAAGGAACACCTGAAAAAGTCGCCAAATGTGAGAAAAGTCATACTGGTCGCTTTTTACAGAAAGTGTTAGAATAGGAGGCTATAATGGCAAAATCTGTTAAAGTAAAAGATTTATTGAAACCTTCGTTATTTAAGCAAATATCAGGTAATGAAGAAGCCTTAGAAAGAGAAATCTTTGTAGCTGAAATGAATCGACCTGGATTCGAATTAGCTGGCTTTTTCAAGCATACTGATTTTAGAAGAATTATTTTATTTGGTGAAAAAGAAATAGCGTTTGTCAAGGAAATGTCCAAAGAAGCCCAACTCGCTTGTTTTGCAAAATTAGCAAATGATGAAACACCATGTATTATTATCGCCAAAGGCTATTCATGTCCTGAAATACTCAAAAACATTGCAATTAAAAGAAATTTTCCTATTTTTGAAACAACTCAGGCTACGGGTCGTGTTTCTATAGACTTGACTGCCACCTTAGATGAAGCTTTAGCAGCTGATACGCTTATCCATGGTGTATTTTTAAATATTTATGGTAAGGGTGTTATTATGCGTGGTGATAGTGGTGTAGGAAAAAGCGAAATCGCATTGGAACTGATTAAGCGTGGTCATATTCTTATTGCTGATGATGCTATTGAACTTTATCATATCGGTCAATCAATTGTTGGAAAACCGCCAGCAGTGTTAAGTAATTTTTTGGAAATACGTGGTATAGGCGTTATTGATGTTTCAAAAATGTTTGGTGTCGCATCAGTATTAAAACAAGATACGGTTGATTTGATTATCCAATTAGATAGATGGCTCCCATCAAGAGAATATACGCGTATTGGTGTTGAAGAAGATGATATTTTTGAAGAAATATTAGATGTTCAAATACCAAAGATTGTTGTACCAGTTACAGGTGGACGTAGTATGGCAGCAATTATTGAAGCTGCTGTTATGAATATGCAATTAAAAGATTATGGTTATGATTCAAGAAAGGAATTTGTCAATCGTGTATTGGACAATATTAAGAATAAGACAATATGACATTCTTTGAAGATTTTTCAACCTTTGTAACGATTGGTCCTTTTACCATTACATGGTATGCTATATGTATATTGGTCGGTGCTTTAATTGCCTATATGATAGGAAAATATCGTTTAAAACAGTGTGGTTATCGTACTGATATATTATCAGATTATTTAATCAATCTTTTATTGCTAGGTATTATTGGTGCAAGAGTATGGTATGTTATTTTTACTTTTGATGAATTTTATGCTTCTAATCCTTTAGAAGTGTTTGCAATTTGGCATGGTGGCTTGGCTATTCAGGGTGGTATTTTTGTAGGACTTATTTATAGCTATTATTTCTTTAAGAAGCATGATATACCTTTTCTTGTTGCAGGTGATTGTATTATGCCTGGAGTATTAATAGCTCAATCATGTGGTAGATGGGGTAATTTCTTTAATCATGAAGCATATGGTAGTAGTGTATCTTTAGAATTTTTACAGAATCTTCATTTACCTGATTTTATTATTAATAATATGTATATTCAAGGGGCTTATCATCATCCAACGTTCTTATATGAATCGTTTGGAAATATATTATGTTTTTTGATTATCATTCTTATTATAAGAAGATTTCAAAAGCATCAGGGTGTTCAATTTTTTAGCTATTTTTTGTGCTATGGTATTGTGAGGTTTTTTGTTGAAGGATTAAGAACAGATAGTTTGATGTTTGGTATTATCAGAGTAGCACAATTTATTTCAGTCATATTTATTGTAGTCGCTATTGCAGGTATAATATATGTTCATTTTTATGGAAAAGAAATAAAGAATCAGGAAGAATCCTGATTCTTTTAACATAATGTTCATGAATTTTTCATATTGATTATTTATACTAAAACTATGGATATTAAAAATTACGTTTAATAAGACCATCCGCAAAGCTCACAGGAATGCCAAAGATAATACCAGTATCGGGATTATCAATACCCCCTAAAACTTCATCAACAGTTTTTCTAACAATCTCTACCTGGCTATCCTTAACTAGAAAAAACAACGTTTTGCTTTCGGGTCTTGGATTATCTAAAAACAAACGTAAGGATCCTAAAATATAACTATCATCTGAATCTCCTAAACGATTCATCATGCCAGTAGATTCAATGATTGTTCCACCTGATACTCCTGCTTTTTTTAGTTTTGCAAGAAGATCATCTAAATAATCAATTTTATTCAACACAACAACTATAACTTGCATGATTATCACCACCTATTCTATATTATATCGAATGTTTTATAAAATTGCTAGTTATTATCACAAAAATGCGTTATAATAAAAAGTAAGGTGTATTATTTTTAAGGAGGAATTGATAAAAATAAAAATAATATATGATGATATAACTATAATATAACACTCAATCATATATTATAATGAAATATATTCATTATTCGACACGTTTTTTTGCATGTCAAAAAGTATAATGGTAAGTTGGGAGGAATGAATTATGCCATATATGAATATAACTACTACAAAAACACTCACTCTTTATCAGGAAAAGAAATTGAAAGCTGCTGCCGACAAGCTCATAACAATATTACCAGGTAAGACAGCTGAAAATTTAATGGTTCATATTGAAGATAATCAAGTGATCTATTTTAGAGATAATGAGTTTGATTGTATGAAAGTTAATGTTCAAGTATTTCATAGTATTGATTATAAGTATAAAAAAGAATTTGTTCAACAACTCATGAAACAATTTGAACATATTACAGGTATACCTGTTAATCAACAATATGTCACGATAGAAGAACTTGAACATTGGGGCAAAAATGGAGATTATGAATAGATATGGATTCAACCATATCTTTTTAGCTTAAGGAGAAATCATGAACAGGAAAACTTATTGGACAATATTGTTGAATTCGTTATTTCTTATATTGTATGGTTACGGCTTATATCTTATCTATACAGCATGTCAATATGGTAATATAATGAAAAGGTTGCCTATTATCATTGTAATTGGTTGTATGGGATTATTATGGATGATAGGATGGAGTGTAGTTTATCATATTATAAACTCAAGTTTCGCACTTCAATTTCAATAATTAATTAGTGAAAATAGCGCAATT
>JAJQDJ010000051.1 GCA_021202205.1 Erysipelotrichaceae bacterium | reverse complement strand
TTGCGCTATTTTCACTAATTAATTATTGAAATTGAAGTGCGAAACTTGAGTAATAAAAAAATAAAAAAAATCATGTTTAAAATATACTTTTAAATGAAAATACTATGAATAGATTAACTACGACTTAATGAAAATCATCGTTAGATTAAACATCTGTTTGTAGATTTATTGAATAAAATGGTATTTGAATTAAAATAAACATATATCATATAAAAAGGGAGGAAAAAATGATATGGACGCTTTTGCTGACGTTATGGGACGCGTAGGTGCATGGTGTGGTCAAAATAAGTATTTGACAGCTATCAAGAACGCATTCCAGGATTACATGCCTGCCACGATTTCTGGTGCTGTTGCCGTACTTTGGACTTCAGTATTGGTTAATGAATCAACTGGTTTAGGTGTATTTTTCTCACCAATCATGGTATTATCTCCAATCAATAGTATTTTTAGTGCTATTAATACTGCTACTATTGGATGTATCGCGGTTGGTGTCTGTATGTTAGTTGGGGAAAACATTGCTTTAGCTAACGGAGAACAAGGGTCTTACCCTGCTGTTTTAGCATTTATGATGTGGTTTGTAGTTACTCCTTATTCTTGGGGTATTGCTGATATGGCTGCATATACTCCAGCTGTGGAAGGAACTATGGGTGCTGAAACAACAACTGTCACTATTGGTCAATTATTAGAACAAGTTTTGAATTCAGGATTTGTTGCTGAATATAACACATTTGATTCAGCAACAACATACTCAGATGTGACAACTGCATTTACAACTGCAGATTTAGGAACATTTTCTGCTATTCAAACTTCTTACATGGGAGCTACTGGTTTATTTACAGGATTAATCGTTGGTATCTTAGGTATGGAATTATACTGTGCTTTACGTAAAGTCGATGCATTAAAGATTAAAATGCCGGATCAAGTGCCTCCAGGAGTTGCTAAAGCATTCGAAGTAACGATTCCTACTTGCTTAGCATTGATTATCGTTGGTGCAGTAGGATGGTGCTCTACAACATTCCTTGGATTAGACTTGAACTCATTGATTTCTACTTATGTACAGGAACCATTGAAACAAGTTATTGGTGGTAACATTTTTGCGGTAGTTGTTCTTTATATCATCATCATGTTATTCTGGATGGTTGGTATTCATGGTAACAACATGGTATCTGCTGTTAAAGAATCAATCTTCACCCCAATGATCGTTGAAAACATGTCTGTATTCTCTGCAACTGGTGATGCTTCTCAAGCACCAAACGTATTGAACATCACAATGATGCAAATGTTTGCTGAATGGGGCGGCTCTGGTGTTACATTAGGTTTAATCATCGCAATCTTCATTTTTGGTAAGAAAGAAGATACAAGAACTATTGCTACATTATCAGTTGTTCCTGGTATGTTCAATATCAATGAAACAATGACATTCGGTATTCCATTAGTATTAAATCCAATCTTGGATATTCCATTTATCTTTGCATGCTGTGCTACTATTGTATTAGGTTATTTCTTAACATCTATTGGATTCTGTCCAAAATGTGTTGTACAAGCTCCTTGGACAACTCCACCAATTATCTTTGGTTTCTTAGCTACAGGTGGTAACATTATGGGATCAGTATCTCAATTACTATCCATTGCATTATCTACTCTTATCTATACACCATTCTTATTAATTTATGAAAGACAAGGCGACAACAATTAGTAAGAACAAATAAAAGAACGGATTCAATTCCGTTCTTTTAACTTATATGGAAAATATCTTGAGATCTAGCAAATATCATACATAAAATAAATCTTATAATAAATTGGATAGCTAATACATCTGTCATAGTATGGACTTCATCACTGTTTAAAATTGCTTTGTCATAGAGCAGTGTATCATAACAAAGTTTGGCTAATTGACAATAATTGTTTTCAACAAATGCAACACTATAAATATTATATTCTTTTAATGTTTGAGCAATTTCTATCATATGTGGATCATCACATGCGTTGTTTATTAGGATAGCTACATGCCTTTTGATATCTTTTGTATGATTAAGATAATAGGGATTGATATTTGTTTGTAATGTACAAGTTTTATTTATTGACTGTAATGCACTTTGCATTTGTAAACCTGCTAAATAACATATATTAATAGCATAAATATCTATAATAGCTTGTTCGTTAGAAAGTCGATTACAAACACGTATAACCGTATTTCTATCTAGCTTACTTATTGTGTCTGCAAGGGTTTTATGATAAAGCTTTGTCATAAATGTGAGTGTGTTATCATAAGTAGACCAGTTTTTTGCTAAATCATTATCCATGATATTGGTGGATTCAAAGTAATCTCTTCTTTCTACGGCTAAAACAGCCATGAATTCACGATATGATTGAAATCCCATCTTTTGATATAATCTTACAACAGTTGATTGAGATGTAAAAGTCGCTTTGGCTAAATGGGTACTTGCCATGTTGTTGATATTGTTTGATTCATCAAGTAAATAGTTGGCAATCAGTTTTTCTGAGTCTGTAAGGTTATTGAAATCTTTAAGTTGTTCAATAATCATATGTTATCACTCCTAGATTTTCATTTTATGAAAATCAGTATATCACATCTTTCACATAATTTACCATAAATTTGATTATAAATATGATAATGATTAAACCATACACAATAAATGAAAATATGAATAAACTAATCACTACGATAACATGATATCCAATATCATCATAATCAAAAAACCTACCATACATGAAATAGCCCCGTAATCAATGTCATCCTTACTTATTGATATCCTCCACACATACAAACAACATCGCTCCAGCTGCAAAAGACAAGGCAAAGGGCAGTATATTATTGACTAATGAAGCAAAGATATATCCAACAATCGCTGCAGGAATCTCTACAATTCCAGAGAACTGTCCATACATCATCGCTACAAACTTACTTTTACCTATCTGATGCATAGGTAAAGATATAGCTGTTCCTTCAGGAAAGTTTTGAATACCGATACCCAATGATAATATGACATACTATTAGTTATCGATGCAAAAGCCACACCAACCGCTAAACCTTCAGGAATATTGTGTAAAGTCATAGCTAACATAAGTAATTGATTCTTACTAAAATGCGAATCTAATCCTTCTATTTCACCTGATATCATATGTTCATGAGGTAATAGATAATCAATAATAGCTAAAAATATAACGCTACATAAAAATCCAAAAGGTATAATTAATAAACATATCTTATTAAAATCTTCTAATAAATCTATTGCAGGCAAGATAAGTGAAAAAAATGATGCTGCAATCATAATACCAGCACTACTGCCTAAAGCAATAGATACAAGATGCTTATTTTCTTTTTTGGTTAAATAAACAAGAGATGCCCCTAAAAAAGTCATCAGCCAATTAAATACAATGGCACATACAAACATAATGTCACCTCATATTAACTTATGTTATAAGTTAATATTGGTGAAAATAAAAAAACCGATATCCATCGGTTTTAATCATAGGAACGAGCTTGTTCTATTGTTTTTAAAAGAATAGCTTTGGTAGAAGCTCTTTGTTTTTTAGCATCATAAGTCTTCATAACGCTATATTCAACAACATCTCTTTTTTCAACTTCTTCATCATAAATATAATCTGATTGTCTAAAGAATATGTTATCTTCATCATGAACATAAATACTACCAAATTCTTTGTCACTATTGTAATAAGCAACTCTTCCTTCTTTACGATCAATATAATCATCCAAATGTTCCATTAACTGATTATAGAAACGATCGTATAATGAAGAACTATCTCTTGATGTATAAGCTTCATCAATTTCGTTATCACTAACATCCATATCATTTTCTTCTTTAAGCTTATAAACAAGAGCCTTAGCTAAGGCTCTTGTATCAGTATTTTTGCCAGTTTTAACCATATCCAATACTTTTTCATAAACATCTAATTTATCAATGCCATAACCTTCATTAAAGAATTTATAAATAAGATTTTGATAAGCTTCCTTTTCTCTACCAGTATTCATATATAAGCTGTATAAAACCTCAAAAGCGTCACCAGTAGGAATACGGTTACCTAAAGCTAAGAATTCATTTTCTGCTTCTTCATATCTTTCTAATTTTACTAAAGCACTGGCACGGTAATATTTAATCCAGTTCTGATTATTATAATGCCACTTTAATGGTTGAGAAAATGCCATATTACTAGCTTCTACACATTTAGCATAATCACCAGTCTCATATGCACTTCTCACTCTTAGACGATACCATTTCTCTTTCTTAGATTCAAATTCTTTTCCATCTTTGTTGACAAATGGTTCACCATTTAAAGCAACAACATCTAATTTATCTAAATAAGATGCTAACTTAGCATAATCAACAGGTTTCGTATTAAGAATGTGTCTTGTTACTTTGTTGATAGTTGCTTCATAAGGAGAATATTTTTCCTGTTTTGTAATAGAAAGTATTTCATCTACAATAGAGTAAAATAAGTTCTCTTTATCGTTGATTGATTTTTCATCAATATTAATGAATTTATTATAAAGGGCATATCCATAATAGTTTATAAAACCTGTCAATCCTTCATCTATCTGTAAGAAAGTTCTTCCTACCTCGATAGCATCATCCATTAGTCCTTGATTTTTTAATTCTCTTACATAATCCATAGCTTGAAAATCATTAAACGAGCTAGGATCTTCGTCAAAACGTCTTCTATAAATTGTCAAATCTTTTGGTTCACGTTTTTCCACGATTCATCACCTCGGAGTATATTATAACAAGTTTAGGGGATATTGTGAAGAAAAAAAGAAAGTTTATTTTAATATGATTATGGAACATTGAAAATCATATAATTGCTTTTTTTTGATTTTTAAGTTATAATCATAAAGCTTGAAAGGAGGCTTAAAAATGAAATTATTTGAACAATATATGTTTAAACCTTTTATTAAAGAAACAATTGATAATTTAAAATTTCAAGAACCAACAAAAATTCAAAAAGAGGTGATTCCTCTTGTTTATAAACATCGAGACATTATAGGAATATCACAAACAGGAACAGGAAAAACGCATGCTTTTTTAATTCCTATTATGGATATGATAGATGTAGAACATCCATATGTACAAGCTGTCATTACAGCTCCTACTAGAGAATTAGCGAGTCAAATATATGAAGCGGCACAATTGTTTGTCAAACATAATAAGGATATAAGAGTATCATTGATAATTGGTGGTAGTGATAAGCAAAAAGCTATTCAAAAATTAAGTGTTCAACCACATATTGTGATAGGAACACCTGGAAGAATCAAAGATTTATCATTGAATGAGCAAGCATTAAAAATTACAACGGCAGATATATTTGTTATTGATGAAGCAGATATGACTTTAGAGTTTGGATATTTAGAAGATTTGGATGCCGTACTTGGAAAGATGAAAGATAATTTGCAAATGATGGTTTTTTCAGCTACTATACCACAAATGTTAAGACCATTTTTGAATAAATATATGCATAATCCTAAATTGATTGAAATTGATAGTAAGCTTACAACATCACAAAATATTTCCCATTATCTTATTCCTACAAAACATAGGGATCGCTATGAAGTATTAAAGTCTGTAATGAATATTATTGATCCTTATATATGTATTATTTTTTGCAATAAACGTACAGAAGTGCAGGAGATAGCTCATAAGTTAAGAAAAGATGGTTATAAAGTAGGGGAGATTCATGGGAATTTAGAACCAAGAGAAAGAAAACAAATGATGCGTCGTATTAAGAATATGGATTATCAATATATAGTAGCGACAGATATTGCTGCTAGAGGGATTGATATTGATGGCGTGAGTCATATTATTAATATGGAATTTCCTAAGGAGTTGGATTTCTATATTCATAGAAGTGGTCGTTGTGGCCGAGGTAAGTATACGGGTGAATGCTACAGTATGTATGATACGAACAATCAAAGTTTAGTTGAAGCTTTAGAGAAGAAGGGTATTCATTTTGAAATGAAGGAACCTAAAGGCCATACTTTTGTAGATACCAAAGAAAGACAAAGACGTAAGAACCGTCCAAAGCATCAAACAGAATTAGAAAGCAAGATATCTGGTATTGTTAGAAAACCTCGAAAAGTGAAACCTGGTTATAAGAAAAAACGTCAACGTGAAATCGATAAACTCGTTCGTAAAGAAAAACGTCAAATTATTCAACAAGATATTAAACGTCAAAAGAAAGAACGTTATAAACAAGCACAAAGAGAGAAACGTTTAAAAGAGGAAGAAAACTTATGATTATTGGATCCCATGTTTCAATGAAGGGCAAAGATATGCTTTATGGAGCTGTTAAAGAAGCATTAAGCTACGGGGCTAATACTTTTATGTTTTATACGGGCGCACCACAAAATACTTTCAGAAAGCCTATTAATCAATTAAAAATCGATGAAGCTAAAGCACTTATGGAAGAAAACAATATTGATATCGATAAAGTAGTTGTGCATGCTCCTTATATTATTAATTTAGCCAATACAATTAAAACGGAAACATTTGATTTGGCTGTACGATTTTTAAAAGAAGAAATTGATAGATGTGAAGCCATTGGTGTATCACGTATGGTTTTACATCCTGGTAGTCATGTTAAAGCTGGGGAACAAGTGGGTTTAGATAAGATTGTCGAAGGTCTTAATATGGTTTTGAATCCCAATCAACATGTTCATATTGCATTAGAAACAATGGCGGGCAAAGGTAGTGAACTTGGTTATAGTTTTGATCAACTTCAATATATCATAAAATATACGAAATACAATGAACTCTTAGGTGTCACTATTGATACATGTCATATGCATGATGCTGGTTATGATTTAACAAAGTTTGATGATATTTTAATGGAATTTGATGAAAAGATTGGTATAGATAAAATATTGGTTGTACACGTCAATGATTCTAAAAATCCTCAAGGTTCTCATAAAGATAGACATGAAAACATTGGTTATGGATTTATTGGTTTTGATACTTTAAATATGATTGTTCATCATCCATTGTTAAAAGATATCCCTAAGATATTAGAAACACCTTATATTGCTGAACATGCACCTTATAAAGAGGAAATTAACATGTTTAGAAATCAAAAATTTAATGATGCATTAAAGTAAAAGAAGATTGAAATCAATCTTCTTTTGTCATTTTGAGTATTTCTTGTTTTAATGTTTCAACCATGTCTTCCTGTTTAACTTTTCTTACAATTTCTCCTTTTTTAATAAGCAATCCTTCTCTAACACCACCAGCAATACCAATATCGGCATGTTTAGCTTCTCCAGGGCCATTAACGGCACAACCCATAATAGCTACAGTAATATCACTATGGATATTGTTTAAGAAATCTTCTATTTCATTAGCGACGGGTATTAAATCATATTGAATACGTCCACATGTTGGACAAGAAACCAATGTTGGGACATTATTGATGAGCCCCAGCTCTTTTAGTAATGTTTTGGCAACCTTTATTTCTTCTACAGGATCAGCACTTAAAGATACACGTATTGTATTGCCGATACCTTGATATAATAATGTACCAATACCTAATGAAGATTTAATTGTACCACTTAACTTTGTCCCTGCTTCTGTTACACCGATATGCAGTGGACAATCAAATGTTTCACTGGCAAGTGTATAAGCTTCAATTGTTAGTAATGTATTGGATGATTTTAATGATATCGCATAATCATGAAAATCCAATGATTCTAATATATCAATATGCTTCTTAGCACTTTCAATCATACCTTGCGCTGTTGGTTCACCATATTTTTCTAATATTTCTTTTTCTAAAGAACCACCATTCACCCCAATACGAATAGGAATATGTTTTTCTTTGCAAGCATCAACGACTGCTTTCACCTTTTCATAAGAGCCGATATTACCAGGATTAATACGTATCTTATCGATACCTTGTTCAATACATATTAAAGCCAAGCGATAATCAAAATGAATATCAGCTACCAAAGGTATATGAATACTTTGTTTAATTGTACTTATACTATTGGCATCTTCTTTATCGAATACAGCCACTCTCACTAATTCGCATCCTGCATCTTCTAATTGTAATATTTGTTGAATAGTAGCATCAGTATCTTTTGTTTTTGTATTACACATTGATTGAATAATGACATGATCATTTCCACCTAATATTAAATTTCCTACTTTAAATGAACGTGTTTCATTTCTTTTCATATGTCTACCTCACTTTTCTATTATTTTATCAAGAAATATCATAAAAGTATAGTCTCATTCATAAATTAAACTAGCTGATACGATGATACTGATGATAACATTATTAGAATTTCTAATGGATTCCTGTTTTCATTTTATCTATGATTATTTTCCTTATTTTCCTCTTTCATTAATATTTCCTATTAATGAAAGTATTTTTGAACATTTAAAGCTTTCTTTATATCCTATGATGTTTATAGATATATATTTATATTTTCAATACTATAAACAAGATAAGCATATCTTATTTCCATATCTTGTAGGCTTGTTAACATCAATGTTATCATTTATTACTTCTATCATATTGGTCTCAATATCACAAGTCTATGGATGGATATAGGATTGTTGTTTATTGCATTACTTATTGGCAATGGGTTTACTCATGTAGCTTATAACGATGGCTGGTATTTGCATATATATGTAACGATAATGATTTTTATTATTATATTAGCATTGATATCTTATTGGACATATTTTCCTCTTGATTTACCTATTTTTAAAAGTTAAAAGCAATGATTTCTCATTGCTCAATAAGTTCTTCAAATTGATTTAATAAATCTTCAAAATAATGGAAGGCATCATCATATAAGTCATCTTCAGTTGGATCAACCAAAGCTGACTTTAATAAATCAACAGGATCCTTGCTACCACCTGATTTAAGGAAATTTAAGTATGCTTCCTTTTGAATCTCATCACCTTGGAGTAGTCTTGAAACAACAGCTAAAGCGACCGTCATACCTAAAGTATACTTATACACGTAATAATTATAATAGAAATGAGGAATATAGAAACATGAATAACCAACCAAATCATCCATCTTAACATCAGATCCAAAATAATCCTGATTCTTTTGATAATACAAATCTGTAATCACTTTTGCTGACATAGGCGTTCCATCTTTGGCATAGTTATGTAAAATATCTTCAAACTCCGCATACATTGGTTGTCTAAAAATCAATCCTACACAATTTTCTAAGAATTCATACAAATAATAGGCTTTCTCTTCTTTACTAGTAGCATGTTCTAACATATAGTTAATGAGTAATGTTTCATTGACCGTAGAAGCAACTTCAGCTACAAAGATACGATAATCACAATTAACTGGTGTTTGATAATGGCAAGATAAATAGGTATGACAACTGTGTCCCAATTCATGAATCATTGTTGATAATGAGTTATAATCACCAATAAAGTTCATTAGCACATAAGGTCTTGTATCATAGCATCCACTGCTATAAGCTCCAATACGTTTACCATCATGAGGATAATAATCAATCCATCTTTCTTCTTTAGCTTGTTTGATAATATTCACATATTCATCCCCATAAATACTGACAACACCTAAAATAATATCAAAACATTCATCAATCGTATATTTCTTTGTTTCATATTCGACTAAAGGAACACTTAAATCATAATTATACATCTCATCAATCTTTAATATCTTCTTTTTTAAAGCATTATAGCGATGAAATAATGGACGATATTCCTTAATGGCTTTATCTAATATCTTATAAAATAAGCTTGTAGGCACATTATCATCAAATAATGATGCTTCTAAAGGGCTATCAAACTTTCTGACATCAGCATAAAAAGCATCCTTTTTCATAACACCTGATAGTGTTGTTGCAAAGGCATTTTGATACTTTTTATATTCTTTAAAGAAATGATGATAAGCATCACGTCTCACTCTTGGATTTTTATTCTTTAAGAATTCTGTTAAAGTCGCACTATTGAGTGTTTTCTTTTTACCATCAACCAAAACTGGTTCATATTCTAAACGTAAGGCATCAAAAACTTGTTCACTGGTGTCAGCTATAGTCGCTGTTTTAGAAATCAATGTTTCCATTTCTTGTGATAAAATATGAGGCTTATTTCTTAATATATCATTAATAGAGTAGCGATATTCTTTTAATCTATCATCTTGTAGAAACTTTTCTACTTTTTCATTATTGTTAATCAATGATACACTATAAAAATCGAGAGATGCCTGTACTTGGTTATAGAAAGCCATAATTGCGGCATACATTGTCTGGTAGTTTTGATTATTAGGTTCGACATCACAATGAAGATGGGCAAAACAATGTAACTTTTGAATATAGCGTGATAATTGAATATAATCTTCATGAAATTCCAAAAAGGTATCTGTATTATCTAAAAAGCTCTCTTTTTGGTTAGTAATACTTTTAAGTAGTGCTTTGGCTTTATCTAGGTCATGATAAAAATCACTATCTTCTTTGTAAATTAACGATAAATCCCACGTATCTTTTATATCTATTTCTTCTCTTTTCATAAAAACTCCTTTCAAATAATAATGATAATTTCTTTGCATCATTTTGTCCCCGAATTGCAAGCAGAAAGTGGAATTAAGATGAAAAAAATTTAATTTTTATA
>JAJQDJ010000299.1 GCA_021202205.1 Erysipelotrichaceae bacterium | reverse complement strand
TGTAAGGTATATACCTGATATATATCTTACTATACTTATTATACGAGGAGGGATAGCATGGCACAAATACAATGGTATCCAGGACATATGGCAAAAGCCAAAAGAGAAATAAGTGATAAACTAAAAGTTATTGATATAGTTATTGAATTGGTTGATGCAAGAGCACCGTATTCTTCAAAAAACCCGATGCTTAATGATATTATTAAACAGAAGCCGCGACTTATTGTATTAACAAAAAAAGATATGGCTGATGATACAATAACACAACAATGGCTTTCATATTATAAACAAAACAATTATTATGCAATGAGTGTCAATCTTAAAAATTTTAAAGAATATCAACAAATTATTGATCAATGTCGATACATCCTTAAAGAAAAAATGGCTAAAGAACAAGCCCGTGGTATCAAACACCGTCCTATTCGTGCGATGGTTTTGGGTATTCCAAATGTTGGTAAATCAACTTTCATCAATAAGTTGGCTTCACGTAAGGCTACACTTACAGGTAATAAGCCAGGTGTTACAAAATCCCAGCAAATTATTAGAGTAGCAAAGGATTTTGAATTATTTGATACACCTGGTGTCTTATGGCCTAAATTTGATGATGAAAGAATTGCTAAAAACATAGCTCTTATTGGATCTATCAAACAGGATATTCTACCCTTGGATGACTTATTTATTTATGCATTGAATTATCTAAGTCATCATTATCCTGAATTATTACAAAATCGTTATCAGTTAATGATAGATTATAGTAATGAAAATTGGTTAATTGATGCTTTTGATCATATTGCAAAATTAAGAAAGATTAAACCTATAAGAGGAGAGATTGACTATGATAGAGTTATGCAATTATTTTTTAGTGAGATTAATAATGGAACGATAGGTTCATTATCATGGGAGGATCCGTCATGTGTCAAAGATTAGAATATGAAACAAAGGCCTATCAAAAAGGTAAACAATATATTATTGGATTGGATGAAGCTGGAAGAGGTCCTATGGCTGGACCTTTAGTCGTTGCTGGTGTTATTTTTTCTAAGGGATATGTTAATAATGATATCAATGATTCTAAAAAGTTATCAGAAAAAAAACGTGAACGATTGTTTGACATTATTAAGCATGATGCCTTAGATTATCAAATAGAAATAATAAGTATAGAGGATGTTGATAAACTCAATGTTTATCAAGCTTCTCGTATAGGTATGATTCGTGCCATTCAACGCATATCGATCAAACCAGATTATGCTTTAAGTGATGCTATGCCTTTAGGAAATATTATTGAACATGAAGCAATCATTAAAGGTGATAGCAAATCTATTTCTATTGCAGCAGCTAGTATACTAGCTAAAGTTACACGAGACCATATTATGATTGAATATGATAAACAATATCCTCAATATGGTTTTGCTAAACACAAAGGCTATCCTACCAAGCAACATAAAGATGCTTTAAAAAAATATGGTATTACACCTATCCATCGTCGTTCTTTTCAACCTGTTAAAGATGTATTAAATATTCAGCTAACAATAGATAGTGATGAAATCAAGTTATAATATAACTTGACTTTTAAATCCTATATGTTTACTATGAATATAATAGAAATGGGGTGTAATGATGGTTTTTCATACAGATAATAAAATCATTAAAGAGCATTTGCTGACAGGTGGTTTTGGATTAGAAAAAGAAAGTTTAAGAGTCAATTTGGATGGCTATTTATCGCATGTAGAGCATCCTTTTTTAGGCAATCCTTATATAGATAGGGATTTTTGTGAAAATCAGATAGAAATGATTACAGACGCTTGTGATAATTGTGATAGTGCTTATCGTGAAATGGAAATTATTCATAAGCAAACTGTAAAATCATTATATACTTTAGAAACAGGCAGAGAAATTCTTTGGCCTTTCTCTAATCCGCCATTTGTTAAGGGAGAAAATGATATTCCTGTTGCTATGTTTGAGGGTGAACAAAAAGGGAAGGAAGTTTATCGTCAATACCTGGCTTCTAAGTATGGAAAAAAGAAGATGCTTTTTTCAGGTATTCATGTCAATTATTCTTTTGATAATCAACTTCTTAAAGAAGAATACTTATATCATTCAAATCTTTCCTTTCAAGAGTTCAAAGATCAACTCTATTTAGAATTAGCACAAAAGATTGTTTATTATATATGGATGATTGTTTATCTTACTGCAGCCAGTCCTATACTTGATAAATCATATCAAAAAGATATGTCTGCTTCTATTTATCATGATTTGGGATCAGCTAGATGTAGTGAAATAGGATATTGGAATGATTTCGTTCCTATTTTAAAATATGATAATGTTGAATCTTATGTTGATAGTATTCAAAAATATGTTGATGATGGTTTATTAAAAGCAGCCAGTGAACTTTATTATCCTGTTCGTTTAAAACCTAAAGGTCTTAATACCAATGAACATTTAAGAGAAAGTGGAATCAACCATATAGAATTACGTGTCTTTGATTTAAATCCATTTAGTCCTATTGGTATTATTAAGGAAGACTTACGCTTCGTTAATTTATTTATTGTTTATCTAATGTCATTAGATGAAATTTCTCTAAGCGAAACTATGCAGCGTGATGCTATTTTAAATGAAAAAGCTGCTGCTCGCTTTGATGATAGTCAAATTTTTATAGATGGTATGAATATTAAAGATAAAACATTGTCTATTCTCAATGATATGGACCATTATTTTGATGATGAAGCTTCAAAAACAACTATTCAATATCAAAAAGATAAACTTAAACATCGTTATGTAGAACGCATTGTAGAACAATACAGTGATAATTATGTAGGCGAGGGATTAAGGGTTGCTATTGATAACGCAATTAAAATATGCAAGGAGAGAGAAATTTAATGTGTGAATTATTTGCAGCTAGTCTTAAACAACCTCTTTTGCTTCGTCAGTATCTTGAAGAATTTTATACGCATAGTATCAATCATCCTCATGGGTGGGGTATTGCCTGTTTATCAAAAGAATCAGTCTGTATAGAAAAAGAACCTATTCGAGCTATAGATAGCCAATATCTCAAACAAAGACTCAAAACACCTTTTAATAGCTCTATTGTATTTGGACATATTCGTTATGCTACTATAGGAACTATGGAGTATGAAAATACACATCCTTATACCTTAAAAGATTATAGAAACAAAACATGGACACTCATGCATAATGGAACAATTTTTAAATATTCAAAACTCGATCGTTATATCAATATGCAAGAAGGGTCAACAGATAGAGAAAGAATTCTCCTTTATTTAGTTGATCGTATGAATGCTTCTTATTTAGAAAATAATGATTTATTTCATCAATTAGATCATATATTTGTTGACATGTCTGATGGAAATAAATTGAATGTTATTTTTAGTGATGGTGTATATGTTTATGTACATACCAATTATCCTTCTTCTTTATATTATTTGCAAAAAGCTGAAGGAACCATATTTGCTACAGTGCCTTTGAGTCATGAAAACTGGCAAAGTGTTCCAATGAATCGCTTATTGGTTTATAAGCAGGGAATGCTTGTTTATGAAGGATTCCAACATCATCATACATTTTATGATAATCAACAGGATTTCAATCAGATATATCAAACATATTCTAGTTTGTAGGAGGAATTTATGAACGTTATATTTTTATCACCCCATTTTCCAACACATTTCTATCAGTTTTGTAATAGATTAAAAGTACGTGGTGTTAATGTCTTAGGGATTGGAGATGCAAGTTATATTAATGAAACTGTGCAAAACAGCTTAACTGAATATCAATATATTTCTTCTTTGGAAGATTATGATCAAGTTATGCGAAAAGTTGCCTATTATATTTATCATTATGGCAGGATTGATTATATCGAATCACAGAATGAATATTGGTTAGAATTAGAGGCAAAACTTCGAGATGATTTTCATATAACAACTGGTCCAGGTTATAACACTTTAAAGTATATGAATCATAAATCATTAATGAAAGAAGCCTATCAACGTGCCAATATTCTTACGGCACGATATAAGCTTATTGAAAATATTGATGATGCTTTAGAATTTGCTAGTGATGTTGGATATCCAGTCATAGTGAAACCTGATCATGGAGTTGGTGCCAATCATACTTATAAGCTTCATAATGATGATGAAATTCTTCATTTCTGGCAGCATAAGCCTGATCTCTTATTTATTGAAGAAGAAGTTGTAAAAGGTCATGTAGAAACATTTGATGGCATCACGGATAGCCATAAAAATGTGCTTTTTGCTTCAAGTCAAGTTTTACCAGTTAGTTTGATGGATGCTGTGAATCTTGATAATGACGTTGTTAGTATTGGGCAAGCACCGACAAAGGATTTATATGATGCGGGTTGCAGATTACTAAATGAATTAGATAGTCGCAATAAGTTTTTTCATTTTGAATTTTTTAGATTGGACGATGATAAGGATGGTTTAGGTCTTAAAGGAGATATTGTAGGCTTGGAAGTCAATATGCGCGCTCCTGGTGGATATATTACTGATAAAATGAATTATTCTTTTGATAGTGATGTTTACACAATTTGGGCTGATAGCTTAATTTATGATAAATGTTTTATGCAAAGTGAATTTAAACATTATGTTACTCACTTTGGTCGTAAAAATTCTATTAACTATGCTTATAGTAATCAAGATATTAGAAATAAATTCGCTTCTAAAATTATACAGGAAAGTGATGTAGATCAAGCCTTGGCAGCTGAAATGGGCAATCATGCATTTCTTGTTAGAGCTGATAATAAAGATGAACTTGATAAACAAATCAATTATATTTTAAAAAGAAGGGATAACAATGAATAGAGAATATATAACACAATATAGTCCATGCCTTAATCGTGATATGCATATGTTGGTTTATGGTCATAGTGGTTTGGGTATGTTAGTTTTTCCATGTCAGGATGCCATGTGCGATAATTATGAATGTTTTGGCATGATTGATACATTAAAAGATTTTATAGAATCTGGACAAATTCAATTGTTTTGCGTGGATACTGTAGATTGTGAAAGCTGGTCAGATATAAATGGCGATAAAGAACATCGTGCCTATATTCAAGAGCAATACTATTATTATATTGTTAATGAAGTTGTTCCATATATCAAAAATACTTATCATGTTGATAAACTTATTACCAATGGTTGTAGCTTAGGGGCTACCCATGCTGCAATTACATTTTTAAGAAGACCTGATTTATTTGATGGTGTTATAGCATTATCTGGTTGTTATGATGCTATGCATTTTTGGGATGGATGGTGTAATAGTACACTTTATTATAATTCACCAGTTCATTTTTTAGCAGAATTACCTCTTGATCATCCATATATTGAATTATATAATCAAAAAAAGATTATTCTTTCGATAGGTCAGGGTGCCTGGCAGAAGGAAGGGATTCGTACTTTAAATATCATTCGTGATATATTTAGACAAAAGGGGATTGATGGTTGGCTTGATTTTTGGGGTTATGATGTTGATCATGATTGGCCATGGTGGAAAAAGCAAATGTTATATTTTTTGCCTTATGTTTTAAATAAAGATTAATAGTCTAGAAAATAATCTAGACTTTTTTTATTTAAAAAAAAGAAATTTTGAAATTTTGAGCGTATATATATAAGTAAGGGGGGATGATTCTGTAAGGAAGAACTATCCAAAACAGATGAATAAAATAGAGGGACGTTTAAAGTCCCTTTTTGATTGGAGGAAATTATGGAACAGACTTTATTGTATTTATCTTTAAAATATCAAGGAGATTTCAATAAAATACTGAAAGCTATCAAGGTGCATGAGGAAGTAGATTTTTATTTATTAGAAGAATTTTTAAAAACAATGGATTGTCAATACACAACATTATTAAGTGATGATTATCCTAAAAGATTAAAGGAAATAGCTTTACCCCCATTTGTTTTATATTATTACGGAAATTTAGATTTAGTTAAAAATAAAACAATAGGTATAGTTGGTATGCGTCAAATGAGTGATTATGGTAAACAGGCGACGGATTATTTTGCAAAGAATCTAGCTATAAATGATTATACAATTGTAAGTGGAATGGCTAAAGGTGTAGATGCTATTGCTCATTTAGCTGCAATCAATAATAATGGTTCTACTATTGCCGTATTAGGTACAGGCATTGATTATGTTTATCCTAAAGAGAATCGTCTTTTATATGATGAATTAAAGAAAAATCAATTGATTATAAGTGAATATCCCCATTTAACAACACCTTCTAAAAGACAATTTCCGTATCGTAATCGTATTATTGCGGGGTTATCGGATTCAATATTAATTAGTGAGGCAAGAGTTAAAAGTGGAACTATGATAACGGCTGGTTATGCCTTGGAACAAGGTAAGACCATTTATTGTATACCTTCTCGTTATAATGACTATAATGGATGCAATGAACTCATTAGACAGGGAGCAACTTTGGTTTTAAATGCGTCAGATATAATGGAAGATGAAGATTTTCATTGACAAATTTTAAAAAACCAATAATAATAGAAAAGCTAGGAGGAATTTTATGGGAAAGAATTTAGTGATTGTTGAATCACCTTCAAAATCAAAAACAATTGAAAAGTATCTTGGTTCTGATTATGAAGTTACTTCTTCTAAAGGTCATATTAGAGACTTAGCCACAACTGGAAAAGGGGGACTTGGAGTTGATGTCGAAAATCAATTTAAGCCTCATTATATTATAAATAAAGATAAAAAAGATGTTGTTAAAGAATTAAAGAAATCTGTCAAGAATGCTGATTATGTTTATTTGGCAACCGACCCTGATCGTGAAGGAGAAGCTATTTCATGGCATCTAGCAGAAGTGTTAGGATTGGATCAGAATTTGGATAACCGTATTGTTTTTAATGAAGTGACTAAAGATGCTGTTGTTCATGCATTAGAAAATCCGAGACAAATTGATCAAAACCTTGTGAAATCACAAGAAACAAGACGTGTTTTAGATCGAATTATTGGTTTTAAATTATCAAAACTATTACAAAAAAAGATTAAATCAAAATCGGCAGGACGTGTACAATCTGTAGCTTTAAGACTTATTTGTGAAAAGGAAGCAGAAATTGAAGCATTTATTCCAGAAGAATATTGGCGTGTTAAAGCATTATTTGAAAAAGATAATATAGAATTTGAAGCTGAACTTTCAAAATATCAAGGGAAGAAAATAGAGTTAAAGAATGAAGAAGAAACAAATAATGTTTACGAATCATTAAATCAAAAATTCATTGTTTCGGATGTAAAAAAAACGCAAAAGAAACGAGCTTCTAAACCTCCGTTCATTACTTCAACTTTGCAACAAGAAGCTTCATCTAGATTAAATTTTAAAGCAAGAAAAACAATGCAGATTGCTCAAAAGCTTTATGAAGGTGTGGACATTGGTAATGAAACAGTTGGTTTAATTACTTATATGCGTACAGATTCTATTCGTTTATCTGATACATTTGTAAGTGATGCTAAACAATATATAAGTGAAAAGTATGGTGAAAATTATGTTGGGAATGTTAAAATCAGCAAGAAAAAGGAAAATGTTCAAGATGCTCATGAGGCTATCAGACCAACAAGTGTGTTACGTAATCCTGAAAGTATCAAACAATATTTAAATAATGATGAATACAAATTATATTCTTTAATATATGCTCGTGCTTTATCTTCATTGATGGCTAGTGCTATATTAAATGCCACAACTATTTTATTAGATAATAATGATTATGAATTTAAAGCAACTGGTTCAGTTATTAAGTTTGATGGTTATTTACGCTTATATAGTCAATATGAAAAACAAAAGGATGAGATTTTACCTGAAGTTGATATTAAAGAAGAGTTATTAAGTAAGGATATACAGAAATCTCAACATTTTACAAAACCACCAGCACGATATACTGAAGCTAAGCTTATTAGAGAATTGGAAGAATTAGGAATTGGTAGACCTAGTACTTATGCTAGTATTATTGATACAATTGTTACAAGAAGATATGTAGAAATGGTTGATCGTACATTTAAGCCAACAGAATCTGGTATTTTAACAAATAGTCAATTGGTCGCTTATTTTGATAGTATTATAAATGTAGAATACACTGCTCAAATGGAAGAAGTATTGGATGATATTGCTGAGGGTGATGATGATTATGTTCATGCTTTATCTTCATTTGAAGAACGTTTTGAGCCTTTATTAGAAAATGCTTATGAAAAAATGGAACAGGTACAACCAGAAAAGACTGGTGAAAAATGTCCTGAATGTGGTTCTGATTTAGTTATTAGAAAAGGGAAATATGGAGATTTTGTAGCATGTTCTTCTTATCCTGAATGTAAATATATCAAGAATGAAAAAAAGACTAAACAAGAGCCAATTGAAACTGATGAAGTATGTCCTAATTGTGGTAGTCCTATAGTTATAAAAAAAGGACGCTGGGGTGAATTCAAGGCATGCTCTTCTTATCCTAAGTGTAAGACTATTATTAAAGAAAAGAAGTCCTAATTGAGGACTTTTTTGAAAGGAATGAATAAAATGACAAAAGTCAATATTATAGGTGCTGGACTTGCAGGTGTAGAAGCAACTTATCAATTAATTAAACGTGGCATTCCAGTCAAGCTTTATGAAATACGACCTATTAAAACAACAGGTGCTCATAAAACTGAATATTTTGCTGAATTGGTTTGTTCTAATTCCTTACGTGCTGATGGTCTCACAAATGCTGTAGGTGTTTTAAAAGAAGAAATGCGTATGCATGATAGTTTAATTATAAAGATGGCTGAAAAACATCGTGTACCTGCTGGTGGCTCTTTAGCAGTCGATCGATATGGCTTTTCTCAAGATATTACAGATTATTTAAGTCATCATCCTTTGGTTGAAGTCATACATGAAGAAATCACAAACATACCTGATGGTCCAACAATCATTGCAACAGGACCACTTACAAGTGATGCTTTATCTTCATCAATTAAAGAATTATTAAATGAAGAGTATTTTTATTTTTATGACGCTGCTGCTCCCATTATTACTAAAGAAAGTATTGATTTTCATAAAGCTTATTATAAATCACGCTATGATAAAGGAGAGGCTGAATATATTAATTGTCCAATGAATGAAGAAGAGTTTGATGTATTTTATGATGCTTTAATCCATGCTGAAACTGTTAAGGAAGAAGATGAAAAATTCTTTGAAGGATGTATGCCTTTTGAGGTGATGGCTCAAAGAGGTAAGCAAACACTATTATTTGGTCCTATGAAGCCAGTTGGGCTTGAAAAAGATGGTCATAGATTTCATGCTGTTGTTCAACTAAGAATGGATAATGCAATTGGTTCATTATACAATATTGTTGGCTTTCAGACAAATTTAAAATGGGGTGAACAAAAACGTATTATTCATATGATACCAGGTTTAGAAAATGCTGAAATAGTCAGATATGGTGTCATGCACCGTAATTCTTATATATGTTCACCAATATGTTTAAAACCTACCTACCAATCTAACAATCGTGATGATCTTTATTTCGCAGGACAAATGACAGGTGTAGAGGGATATGTAGAATCAGCTCAAAGTGGTTTGGTCGCAGGTATCAATATGGCACGATATTGTAATGGCTTAAAACCATTACAATATCCAAGAAATACTGTTATGGGATCATTATCTTATTATATTACCCATGCTGATAAAAATAACTTTCAGCCCATGAAAGCTAATTTTGGTATCTTACCTAAATTAAAAGTTAAAGTTAAGAAAAAAGAAAGAAAAGCAGCTTATGCTACGCGCGCTATTAAAGAAATGAAGGAATTCATCAATGAACAATCAATATAAAAATGAATATCTTGATTATTTACATTATCAAAAAGATTATTCTTCTCTAACAATTAAAGAATATGAAAGAGACATTGATTCTTTTTTTACATATCTAAAGCAACAAGCAATTGATGATTGTCTATCTGTGACATATCAGGATATACGTGGTTATTTAGCTATGTTGCATCAAGATGAATTGGCTTCTAAAACTATTAATAGAAAAATATCATCATTACGTGGCTTTTATAAGTTCATGCAAAATGAAGACTATATCAATGATAATCCATTTTTAGAAGTTGATTCTTTAAAAACAGGGCAAAGGAATCCAGATGTCTTATATATAGATGAAATGATGGATTTATTAGATAGTATTGATACCTCTACATTATTAGGAAGAAGAAATCAAGCTATGTTAGAACTGATGTATGCATCAGGACTTCGTTGCTCTGAGGTCGTCAATTTAACGTTGCAACAAATTGATTTTTCTAGACAAGTCTTACTTATTCATGGTAAAGGTAAGAAAGATCGTTATGTTCCTTTTCATGATTTTGCAGCTGAATGTCTAAAAAACTACATTCATGATGATCGTAAGGAATTAATGTGTCAATATCATGAAAATCATGATTATGTTTTTGTTAATAAGTTTGGTAGAAAACTTACAAATCGTGGGGTTGAAAACATCGTTGATAGGGTTGTTGAAAATTATGATCCTACTAAAAAAATTCATCCTCATACTTTTAGACATTCATTTGCCACTCATTTATTAGAAGAGGGTATAGATATTCGTTTGGTTCAAGAATTATTGGGACATGCTTACTTATCAACCACACAAATTTATACGCATGTATCTATCCAACACCTCAAAGAAGTCTATGATCATTCTCATCCTCGAAATAATCCCGAATTGCAAGCAGAAAGTGGAATTAAGATGAAAAAAATTTAATTT